>NZ_JBFUJG010000014.1:0-106623 GCF_056401495.1 Mucilaginibacter sp. P4_E8 | reverse complement strand
ACGATAACGCTCAATAATGGAGTACCAATGGAAACGGTTTCGAAAATGATGGGACATAAATCGCTCAAGCAAACCCAGCATTACGCAAGGGTTAGTGATCTAAAGGTTAGTGAGGATATGAAACAATTAAAAAAGAAATTAGAGTTAGCCTAATTTTATTCATTTCAAAATGAATAGCAAAATGAAAAATCTTATAACATTCAATTAAAATACAATTCAACTTACTGAAGACAAGATATTTACCTCGCAAACATCTTGTTTAAAAAAAGATATAAGGGTATTTTTGTTTCGAAGTATATATTAATCTCATGTTAGAAAAATCTGTCAAACTTCTTTTTTTCCTTAAACAGACTAAGAATCAGAGTGATGACCGATTCATTTACTTAAAAATAACTGTTGATGGTCTTTCAAATGAACTATCAACAAAACGAAAATGTAAAGTATCGCAATGGATCCCAATGGCGGGAAAGGTCAAAGGCAATCATCCGTCGGCGAAAGAATTAAATAATTATCTCTTTTCATTTAAATACCTGGTATTTCTAGCTAAACAGAGATTAATAGAATCGAATGTGGATATAAGTGCCCAAACATTGAAGGATATATTAACGGGCAAATTCACTGAGCCTAAAACTGATAATAGATGTTTTTAGCGTCAATAATGGCACTGTTTGATGCTCTGTTAGGGACGGAAAAATCTGATCAGCCCTCAGAACATCTAAGTAAAGTAGTTAATTACTGAGCTATAGCTATTTTGTGCCGGTTCTCAGGGGACATGGAAAACACCCGCGTGAACCTGAGAGTTCCGGACTGACCCTCGGTGACCTGATCAACGAGGGTAACGTTGGCATGGTCAAAGCAGCCAAGCGTTTTGATGAAACGAAGGGATTCAAATTCATATCCTATGCGGTTTGGTGGATCCATCAATCCATCTTATCAGCCATAAACGAACAATCACGGATGATCAGGTTGCCGTTAAATAATGTTGGCGATTTCGCCAAAATTGCAGAAGCGGCGTCAAAATTAGAACAACAATTTGAACGTCAGCCAACGCCAGAAGAATTGGCAGAAAGCCTGGAAACTACCGCGGAAAAAGTAAGTGATTTATTGGGCCATTCGGCGAGACACATATCTTATGATACGCCTTTCTCCAGTGAGGAAGAAAATACATTGTTAGATGTACTTCACAGCCCGGAACCCGCCACTGATAAGGCATTAATGCAGTAATCTTTATCCGTGGAGGTAGCCAATAGCATGCGTATACTTGCTGATAAGGAAAAAGAAATATTGGCGTTATTTTTCGGACTGGGAAGCCAGCAGCCTTACAGCCTGGAAGAAATCGGAGATAAATACCATCTTACGAAGGAACGGGTAAGGCAAATTAAAGACAAAGCATTGGACCGGCTCCGGGCAAATTCAAATGCCCGGGTGCTAAAAGGGTATCTGGACTAATAAACAGCTCCTTGACATCAACAAGGAGCTGTTTATTTTAATTTATACTTTTTATTTAAACATAAAAGCGTGGCCGAAGTGACACCTTCGTAAATAAAAGGAGAAGCAGGTATCAAAAATGATTCAAAATTGCCTTCATCCCTTAATGGGAGGCTGTAATAAAACCCCAATCAATGATTTCGCAACTGGTTTTAATATCGAATTCACTCCATCCTCTGTCTTTAATCTAATGTCCGCACAATCATGACCATTGTTGCATATATGCAGAACAATATAATAAATCCCTCCAATTAGCAATGCAGCGACAGCTCTGAAATTGACCCCTGAGATCGACAAAAAATATCCGTGATAGCCGGACACGATAAACTCCGCGATTATCTCCAATGCTGGTTTTGTGAGGCCAATTGGTTATGCATTTAGAAACAGATACTTGTTACCGGATACACGGCAGCTAATTCTCCTTAGGGAGATTTTCCTTGCTGTCTTTACACGGACCTCCTCTGTTGAATCAATGGCGCTTTTCTCAAATATAGCAGGCTTTCGAGGCAAGGGCCCCTTAATAATGGCAGAACTACAATTTTTCCCTGGCTAGAATCAACATTAGTGATAATAATCTCAACATCAGTGGTAGGTTGTTTTGGTTTTAAAATATAGTTTTGCTATATCAATCAATTGAACTAATTATATCTATCAATGTCCAATCCATTAATTAAGGTGACGTTTTTTGCGTTGGCTATATTACCCTTTGCAGGCCGTGCTCAAACCTTCCAGCAAACCCGGCAAGGTGTAAAAGCTGAAACAAGATCGCAATCTATAGAAATTCAATTTTACAGCCCTGAAATTGTTAGGGTGATCAAAACGCTTAAAGGACAAAGTTTTATCAAAGAGAGTTTATCGGTCATCAAAAAGCCTGAAGCTACGCCGTTAACTTTAAAGCAGAAGGGCGATGGATTAAACATACAGAGCAGTAAGTTAAAGGTGATGCTTAACCTTAAGACCGGTGAGGTCGACTTTACCGCCATAAACGGAACATCTTTTATAAAAGAAAAACCAAACGGCGCAAGCCTTACCCCTTTCAATGATGCCGGCAGCAATACTTATACAGTTTCTCAAGCCTTCACGCTTGACGATGGTGAAGCCATATACGGCTTGGGCCAGCATCAGCGAGGCAACCTAAACCAGCGGAACCAGCAATATAAAAATATGGTACAAGGCAACACAGAAGATGTGGTACCATTTTTTCAATCTGTTAAGGGTTATGGCCTTTTTTGGGATAATTACTCGCCCACTACTTTTAGCGATAAGCCCGAGGAAACCAGTTTTACGTCGGATGCAGGCGATGGGATAGATTATTATTTCATGTTTGGTGGTAACGCAGATGGCGTTATTGCTAAAATGCGGGATCTTACCGGGCAGGCGCCCATGTTCCCGCTATGGACCTTTGGTTACTGGCAAAGCAAGGAGCGTTATAAAAGCCAGGACGAACTGGTTGGTGTCGTTAAAAAATACCGGGACATAAAAGTGCCCTTAGATGGCATCATACAGGACTGGCAATACTGGGGCAGTAATTATTTATGGAATGCCATGGATTTCCTGAATGCAGATTTCTCCAATGCACCAAAAATGGTAAACGATGTGCATGGGCTTAATGCGCACATGATCATTTCTATATGGGCGTCATTTGGTCCGCAAACTTTGCCGTATAAAGAGTTGAAATCTAAAAATATGCTGCTTGATTTTAATACCTGGCCTGAGTCTGGTTCTGACAAATGGCCGCCCAATATGGATTATCCTTCCGGCGTGATACCTTATGATGCCTACAACCCCGAAGCGAGGAATATTTACTGGAAGTATATGAACAAGGGCTTATTTTCCATAGGCATTGACGGCTGGTGGATGGACTCGACAGAGCCTGATCATTTACATTTTAAACCTACGGACTTTGATATAAAAACCTACCTGGGTTCATTTCGTAAAGTGCGAAACGCTTTCCCGCTAATGACTGTAGGCGGCGTATCGCAACACCAGCGTTCAGCTACCGATAAAAAACGGGTATTTATACTGACGCGTTCCGCCTTTGCAGGGCAGCAGCGTTATGGCGCCAATACCTGGTCAGGCGATGTTACTTCCTCCTGGCAGGCGCTGCAACAGCAAATCCCTACAGGCTTAAACTTTTCACTAAGCGGCATTCCGTATTGGAACAGCGATATCGGCGGGTTTTTCCTGTCCAGGTTCAGCAGAAAACTGGCTGACCCGAATTACCGCGAACTGTATGCCAGGTGGCTGGAATTCGGTACTTTTTGCCCCATGATGCGCTCACATGGCGCAGATGCGCCACGTGAAATCTACCAGTTTGGCAGCAAGGGCGATAAGGTTTACGATGCGATTGAGAAATATATTAACCTCCGTTATGGCCTCTTGCCTTATATATATTCCACTTCATGGGATGTTACTGTCCATGGGTCGAGCATGATGCGCGCATTGGTTATGGATTTTGCGAAAGACGACAAAACCTGGAGTAATGCGCAGGAGTATATGTTTGGCAAATCGCTGCTGGTAAGCCCGGTAACCAGCCCGATGTATACTAAACCGAGCGGCGCTATTGAAGGCAGGGATACAGTAAGGGTTGAAGATTTTAGCTCGGTAAAATCAAAACAGGTTTATTTACCTGCTGGTACCGACTGGTACGATTTCTGGACGGGCGAAAAGCTATCCGGAGGACAAAATGTAAGCAAGCCAGCACCACTTGATATCATGCCACTTTATGTTAAAGCGGGTACTATTTTACCCTGGGGGCCTAAGGTGCAGTATGCCACAGAGAAGAAATGGGATAATCTGGAAATCAGGATTTATCCCGGGGCTGATGCCGATTTTACGCTTTATGAGGATGAAAATGACAATTACAATTATGAAAAAGGCAAGTTCAGCGAAATTCAGTTTCATTGGAATGACAGAACTAAAACAGTATCCGTTGGTGAGCGAAAAGGCAACTTTGACGGCATGCTTGCCGATCGCAAGTTCAATGTTGTACTGGCGCCTTCAGGGATAGAACCAGCATCGGGAAGAACATTTTTTTACTATGGTAAGAAGAAAAGTATAAAACTATAGGGTACCCTTCAACGGAGCCACAACCTCAAGGCGGTTCCTATGTATTAAATGACGCACCGGTGGGCGACTGCGGGAGGCCTTTTTGTTTGGAATACCTTCAATTTAATGCTAATGGATTGATAAAACCTATTACGCGCACAACGGAGTGCGTAAGCAGTATTGCAAAAAATAAATGAAAAAAATCATGAAAATCTTTTACCTCTTCATCTATTTAACGATCGTTTCCGCTACCGCCTATGGGCAGAATCCGATCATCCAAACCAAGTATACTGCCGATCCCGCGCCCATGGTTTACCATGATACCGTTTTTTTATACACCGGCCATGACGAAGATGATGCTTTTGGATTTAAAATGCATGACTGGCTTCTATATACGTCTACAGATATGGTTAACTGGACAGACCATGGCGTGGTAGCTACATTAGAAGATTTCAAGTGGGTGCCGGAGGATAACGGAGCCTGGGCACTGCAATGCGTGGAACGTAATGGTAAATTTTATTTATACTGCCCGGTACCCAATGGCAGAGGGATCGGGGTTTTAGTGTCTGATAGCCCTTATGGTCCTTTCAAAGATCCTATTGGAAAGCCGCTGATCAAAAATAGCCCACAAGATATCGATCCAACAGTACTGATCGATGATGACGGGCAAGCCTACCTGTATTGGGGCAATCCAAACTTGTATTATGTCAAACTCAATAAAGATATGGTCTCCTATTCGGGCGAAATCATCAAGGACACCTCTTTTGCCAAAGTTGCCGGTAAGCCGGATAACTTTCACTACCAGGAAGGACCCTGGGCCTATAAACGTAACGGACATTATTATATGTCCTATGCTTCCACCTGCTGCCCCGAAGGTATCGGCTATGCAATGGGCGATAGCCCAACCGGCCCATGGACCTATAAAGGCAGCATTATGGATGGCGATCAACGGTCACCGGGCAATCACCCGGGCATCATTGATTATAAAGGCAGTTCTTATGTATTTGGCTTCAATAACAATCTTTTAAAGCAAACCATGTCCAGGCATTATGAAAGGCGTTCTGTATCCGTGGAGCAAATAACTTATAACACTGATGGCACGATTCAAAAACTACCTTTCTGGTCAGTGGCTGGCGTAAAACAATTGGGCAAATTAAATCCCTATAACCGGGTGGAGGCCGAAACAATTGCCTATAGCGAGGGCCTTAAAACAGAAAAAGCCACGGAATGGGAAAGAACAGTGGCTTGGGATAAAGGGAAAAAGATCGCAGATAGACAATTTATAAGCTCCGTTAACAATGGTGATTATTTAAAGGTGCAGGGCGTCGATTTTTCGTCGGGGGGTTCGTCTGTCGAAGTAAATGTTGCTGCACTGTATGGCGGTAAAATTGAGATTCACCTTGACAAAATTGACGGCCCTCTGCTGGGCACGGTACAAGTTAACAAGTCCGGCGAAGGGGATGTTTTTAAGACTATTACAACACCAGTAAAATCAAGAACAGGGACGCATGATCTGTACTTCGTTTTTCGGGGAGAGAAAGATCTGTTTTACTTCGACTGGTGGAAATTCAACAGGCTTTAAAAAAGATATATGATGCAGTCTCGGGTTTTTAACTATAACGTTACCTAATAGACATGGAAGAAGCTACTATTCTTTTTAATTGCAGCGATGCCGTCTTTAACTTTTATGCAGGATTATAAAAAGCATTATCTACAAAAAAGGCCATCCGCTCCACATTGAACGATATGATTAAATATGTCCATGCCCAAATAGCAATGCCAGCCCTTTGCAAAAAGCGATGGCGCCATTTGGCGCAAGCCTATGCTTAGGGCAATTCTGTATGAATTTAAAGAGCAGTTTTACTTTTTATAGCAGCGGGCCCTTCCAGCTTTTCGGAATAAGTCCCAAAGGGTGGGTTGGTAAGGTACGAGCCAGGCCATTATGCCGTGGTCTTTGGGCGTACTCCAAAAAAGGAATACAGCAAAATCAATATCTGCAAACTTATGTCCATTATTGCTAGTATGCAAGATCATGTAATAGATCCCCCCTACCAGCAAGGCAGCAACAGCCCGAAAGTCAACAGCTTTGTTTTTGAAGTGCACATCTGTTAAGTCAAAAAAAATTTGACCAAGACTTTCTCTTGCGTTGTGTATACTATGCATAAGCGGTTTTTTTCTGATAACTCAATCAGGATCAGTCGCTGCATCTCCTTTCGTTCCCAAAAAAACCTAAACTGTTCCTGTAAAATTGAAGTAACTAAAGCCTGACTGTCACTTATGTTCTTTTCGCTTAAAACCTTCTTCAATGATCAGCGAACAGCATCCAATAATCATTTTCAATGATATATGCCTCAATCAAATTATTGAGGTCTCCAAAGTACCGGTATACTAATTTTCTGTCTGCACCAGCCTGCCGGGAAACTTTACTGATCCTGACACTTTTAAAGCCATGTACTTTGGAGATTTCGCCAATTGTATCAATAAGCTTCCTTTTTGTAAGTTCCTTGTCTTTCATAGTACATAAGTTAACGTAAACATCGGGTAAACTGGATATTCCGGAAGCATTGACCAGACGATTCCGTAGGAGACGGATCAATGGGTTGTGTTAGTGAGAAATAAGATTTAATTTAATAGTAAGCAGTTTAACGTGATCAAAGTGTTGTGGAATCAATTGACCGCGATTTCAGAACAGGCTGATCAATGGGTGCAGAATCTCCAATTAAGCCAATAAAAAACGACAAGCACGGTAAAAAACACTGCAAAGCAGTTTGAAAGCACTGCGATGAATTTTACGGGCATTAGCGAATTGAGTCTTTTTTTAACATCCAAAACCGCACATACGCATGTTCGGATCTGTTACAGTCGACTCAGTTAATATTATATATACGTTTGTTTGTCAATTGTTTATAAATTTGGAACAATGATTGATTTGAGTAAACACCTTGAATACGCATATCTTCCATATTAATCTTTACGACCTTGCTTTCCTGGGAATGATATCCGTCGGGCTCACTTTCAGCCTGATGTTGTTGCTCATGCCAAAGGGCAACAAGACCGCCAACCGGATTCTTGGCCTCATCCTGAGTATTACCGTCCTGGAGATGATCCGGGCGTTAAACGCACACATTCATCTGGAAAACACTTTTCGGCATTTGAGCCTTGAACTACCGCAATTCTCACTAGCCTTAGGCCCGCTCCTATACTTTTATGTATGGAGCATAACAAGGCCGGACGATAAATTTCGCCCCCGCGATTTGCTGCATTTCTGCCCCTTGCTCATAGCAACTGGCGCGGCGATTTTCGTTATGCCAAGCCTTCCAGGGCTGACAACAGTATTCCAGCTACTGGTATTTATTTCGGTTTGCGGCTATTGGTATGCCGCTCACAAGCTGATCAAAGACTTTTCCCTCACATTGAAATTTAAAGGCGGCGACCGTTACCGGCTGAAATTGCGGTGGCTAAATAATTTGGTGACAGGTTTCGCCTTTTCATGGCTATTGTGGATAACGCTTTCTATCATCGCAATTTTATACAATATTTACCCCTTTTTGCTCCTTTTAGCGGCCCCAGTCATAGGAGCAGCGGGAATGGTGATCTTAAAGCCCGAAATCAACTCGCCCGCAGATGAACCCTATTTTTTGAGGTTACCATCGCCGGATGAGTTTAAGCATAAAGCCGGCTGGCTCAAAAAAACGGTAAAGACCGGAGCTTATTACCTGGATCCGGAACTAAGCTTGAGCTCGCTCGCTGAAAAGCTCGGACTGACGACCCACGAATTGTCCCGGATCATCAATACCATATTAAAAAAAAGCTTTAATGATTTTATCAATGAATACCGCGTAGCTGATATAGCCCGCAAAATGCAGGACCCGGCTTTTGATCACCTTACCTTGCAGGGCATTGCCTATGATTCCGGCTTTAACTCTCCCAGCACCTTTCACCGTGCATTCAAACAACTGACTGGAAAAACGCCCGCAGAATATAAAAAACAACTACCATCTTATAATTTGACATATGGTTCCCGGCCCGCAGCGGTAATTTCGAACCCGGTAAACAGCAATCATATGTTTAAAAATTATTTAAAGATCGCCTGGCGGAATACGACCAGGAACAAAGTTTCTTCGTTCATCAATATCAGCGGCCTTGCCGTGGGTATGGCAGTGGCCATGCTGATAGGTTTATGGATCTGGGACGAAGTATCATTCAATAAATTCAACACGAATTATGACCGCATTGTGCAGGTGCTGGCCAATAAGAACATCGGCGGCGGCCTGGCGACGCAGGCCTCGCAGCCCTTTCCGCTTTCAACAGCGTTGCGGGGCCAGTATGGCAGCGACTTTAAAGCTGTTGCCGCCGCAGTTACCTACGAGCAAAACATCAATTATCATAATCATGCATTTTCCCGGACAGGCTGTTTTGCCGAGCCTGCAATGACCGATATCATCACGTTAAATATGGTGAAGGGCTCGAAAACAGCGTTTAAGATACCGGGCACCATACTGATCAATGAATCACTCGCGCGGGCCGTGTTCGGAGATGCTGATCCCATCAACAAAATAATCAAGATCAGCGATACCTACCTGGTTCAGGTTGCCGGGGTGTACCAGGACCTGCCCCGGAACACGCAGTTTGGCAATGTAGAATTTATAGCGCCTATCCGTCTCCTGTTTAAAAGTACCGGAGACATGAATAACTGGTACGATAGTTCCTACCAGGTTTTTGCCTTGCTGAATGAGGGAAGCCAGCTGCCGCAAGTATCCCATAAAATACGGAACATCCTCCTGAATGAACGCAGGCAAGATGCTACCAGGCCTGCTCTGGTTTTATTTCCGATGCGGCAGTGGCATCTTTACGAGTTTAAAGACGGGGTTTCCGTGCCGGGAAGACTGCAGTTTGTATGGCTCTTCGGCGTTATCGGCTTATTCGTTCTGCTTCTGGCCTGCATCAATTTTATGAACCTGAGCACGGCACGGAGCGAAAAGCGCGCTAAAGAGGTGGGCATACGTAAAGCCATCGGCTCCCTGCGCGGTCAGTTGGTGGCGCAGTTTCTAAGCGAATCCTTTCTGATCGTCGCCGTGTCATTCCTGATAGCCGTCCTGCTGGCTTGGCTGACTTTGCCGTTTTTCAATGATGTTTCAGGCAAGGAGCTTCATCTGATCTGGACTAACCCGCTGGTTTGGCTGACCAGTTTTAGTTTTTGCCTTTTCACAGGGCTTATCGCAGGCAGTTACCCGGCGCTTTACTTGTCGTCATTTAATGCGGTAAAAGTATTAAAGGGCACCTTCAAAGCGGGGCCTGCCGCCGCCATGCCACGTAAAATACTCGTGGTTCTTCAATTCGCAGTTTCGGTTATCATCATCATCGGCACCATCGTTGTTTTCAAACAAATTGAATTTGCAAAGGACAGGCCGGTCGGTTATAACCGGGACAATCTCGTATCGATTCCTTACAACGCGATCAAGGAGTACAGTGCTTTCCGCCAGGAACTGTTGAACACAGGCGCAGTATCCGGCGTATCCCCATCGTCTAATCCGACGACCGGCGTCTGGTCGTCGGCAGATAACCTGAGCTGGAGCGGAAAAGACCCCAACCGCCAGGAGGTATTCGGCACTGTGCTGGTCGATCCCGATTTTGGCAGCGTGGTGGGCTGGAAAATGAAGGAAGGCAGGAGTTTCTCCAGGCAGTTTCTGAGTGATTCATCAGGCTTTTTATTCAATGAAGCGGCCATCAGGCAGATGGGGTTGAAGGAGCCTATAGGCGAAACCATTAAATGGCACGGGAAAGACTGGAAAGTGCTGGGTGTTGTCAAGGATATGGTCATGACCTCCCCTTTTGATCCCATTACGCCGGTAGTGTTTTTAATGGATGACCGCGAGCGGTCATTCAACGTAATCAATTTGAAACTCAGGGCCGGGATGCCTGTTGCCGGATCTTTAGCCAAAATAGAAACAGTTTTCAAAAAATTTGCGCCGGAAGCCCCTTTCAATTACAAGTTCGCGGATAGTGAATATGCGCAAAAATTCATAGCGGAAGAACGCACCGGAAAGCTGGCTTCCGTGTTCGCGGCGCTCGCCATCTTCATATCCTGCCTTGGATTATTCGGGGTGGCATCATTTGTAGCAGAACAGCGCATCAAAGAGATCGGTATCCGCAAGGTATTGGGCGCGTCGGTGATGAGCATCTGGGGTTCCTTATCCAAAGAATTTGTCATCCTGGTGGGTATCGCATTGCTCATCGCCGTTCCGTTTTCCTGGTATGTCATGCACCAGTGGCTGGAGCATTATACCTATCGCACAGGACTGTCCTGGTGGGTATTTGCGCTGACCGGGGCAGGCGCTATCCTCATTACTTTACTTACCGTTAGTTATCACAGCATTAAAGCGGCATTGACCAACCCGGTGAAAAGCCTTCGATCAGAATGATGTTGCGCTAGGTCAAATTCGTTCTGAAGGTTCTTGTCGCCGGCATTATGGTGGCTGATTCGCAGGTGTTTCATCAGCCGCCACCGGAATGTCCGTTCGATTTGCTGCGGCTTTATCCAACGGATTGGATTTTGACGCGCTTGGCTAAAGTTTACGATCATTTATCTGGAGCATAATATTTTGCTGCAAAACATGCGGGTTTTAAAGGAGGCGGTATTTGAGGGTATAGATGGCTTGGATGAGATCGTACCGCATTTCATGAAATTGCTACCTGTCGAACCAATGTGTTTTTACGGGACCGGTGATGTCGTTGATCATCAAGGAGGCGATGGAGAATTTTGTATCTGTTCCAAGACTTTATACGAGAGATTTAGAACACAGCGCTAAATCAAGTGCCATTGTGTTTTTTCCCACACTATCCTTTTGGTAGGTGTTAGAAGGGAATTGGTTGTTTATCCGAGCCCGTCCGACTTGGACAGTAGTTTTTTTTGATAGATACTACATCATCCGACAGGAAATCAAAAATCTGCGATACAAAACTCTTTTAGTATTAATCATTTTCACATGAAAAATTATTTTAAATCATGATTATGAAATCTAAGTGCAAAATAAATTTGTAATTTTTTAGTTCCCAAATCGCTACCGAGGGTAAGTCTTCTCGTTTGGAGGAAGCCGTGCCGCTATCAATTTTACTTTTTTTAAAATCTTCAACCAGTTGAACTTTTTTGTAGCTGTACCGGGCGACCTTTGTGTTATGGAAAATATAAAAAGCATAGAAGAAATCATTCTCATCTACACCAATGCGTGGAACGAGACCGAACCTGGTGCCATCCGCGAAAAGATCGACCAATGCTGGTCGGCTGAAGGGACCTTCACCGACAAGGTAACCGACACCATAACCGGGCGGGATGCCATTACCGACCTTATTATCAGTTCTTATGATCAAATGGGGCCGCGGACCTTTGAGGTACTGGCTGAGCCGGTTACGCACCATCGCAGCGGCCGCTTCCGCTGGCTGGTTATCCGCCCCGAGGGTTATCCGGCAGAGGGCTTGGATTATTTTGAGTTTGACGAACAGAACCGTATTACCCGTATTGTAGGCTTCTTTTAAGCATGACAGTCGTAAAGATCCCGGACACCGTGCAAGGCAAAGGACCGGTACTGATGCTGAATATGCTTAAATTTGCGGACCGCCGCCTGTACATGGAAGAATATCTCCCGGCATTTAACCGCGTGACGGAACTCTTAGGGATAGAAGCCAAAGTGAACCTGGTGAGCAACGTATTAGCCAGCGTATTGGCTGATGAAGGCGAGGACTGGGACGCGATTGCCATCGTTGAATACCCCAGCGCCGAAGCATTTTTAACCGTGGCGCAAAGCGAGGCTTACCACGAAATAGCTGAACCGCTGCGCCTGGCCGCTACTGCCAATCTAAAACTGTACATGACGCGCCGCTTTGCGTTGTAATACTTACCTTAGCACATGCACCAGCTTATCCTGAATAATTTTGCCAAGCATATAGCGCTTGCCCCTGATGAACAGGAGCAGGCGCTTTCCTTCTTTCAGGTCAGGGAAGTTAAGAAGCGCGCCTGGCTGCTGCATGCGGGAGAAACTGACCGTTATATTTATTTCGTAAAGCGGGGATGCGTGCGTATGTTTTATACCGATATGAGCGGCGAAGAGCACAACATCGGTTTTTACCCCGAAAACTGGTGGACTTGTGATATTGTGAGCTTTTTTAAAGCAAAGCCTTCAGCAAATGCCATTCAGGCACTTGAAGACACCGAGGTGTACTATACTTCGTTACTGCAATTGGAAAAATTATTCCAAGCTATTCCGAAGTTTGAGCGCTTTTTCCGTATCCTGACCCAAAATGGCTTTGAACTTTTCCAGCGTCGCATAACCTCTCAACTTTATAAAACCGCCGAAGAACGTTACCTCGAGTTCCGTAAGCGCCACCCCGGGCTGGAACAACGCATCGCCCAAAAACATATCGCCAGTTATCTGGGCATCACGCCGGCGTTCTTAAGCATGATGCGAAAGGAAAGTGGCGTGTGATTTCGCCAGCCCAATGACTTCATTATACTGTTTTTATAGACGTAAAGAACATAGTTTAGTGGTGCTATCGCTTTCTATATTTGGTGCGTTAACCAAGTGCCATGCATTATATACATCTCCCGGTTTTTATTAAAGAAAAGGATTTTGAAATCAATCATAGCCTTTATGCATTCCGAAGCTGCTAACTGTGCCCCGAACTTTCATTATCTACCACAAAATTATAATTCGACTTGTAAGGATGTTCTTTATTTACCGACTAAGCTATTGGCATCATAAGTTATTTTATAACCAAATCCCATTCATGCATTTATTAAAGCAAATTAGTTATGAATTTAAAAGAGAAAAAAGTACTGATAACAGGAGGATCGAGCGGAATCGGCAAAGCTATTGTGGATGCGCTCTATCAATCGGGTACACGGAATTTTGCGGTAGCGGGCCGCGACGCGGTAAAGTTAAGGCAGCTGGAAAAAGATTTCCCGGAGGCTTCTTTTTTGTATCTGGTTGGTAATGTAGGCAGCCCGGATGACGTCAAATCCTTCATCAGTAAGGTAAAAGAAGATTGGAACGGGCTCGACATACTGATCAATAACGCAGGTGTGGTCAGCGCAGGCCCTTTGGAACAGATCAGCGATGAAGATATCATTGCTCAAATTAACATCAATCTTACGGGATTGATCCTGCTGACCAAATATGCGCTTCCGATGCTCAAAAAAAGTGATCAGGCAGCAATCATCAATCTGTCTTCCGGCTTAGGAGTCATTGGTCTTCCTTTTTACGCCACTTATGCTGCTGCTAAAGCAGGGGCCACGAATTTTTCGGAAGCTTTACGCCGGGAGCTGAAAGATTTTCCTATCCATGTAATGACCGTATATCCTACAGCTACAGACACACCAATGATGAAAACCGCCAACACAAGCAATATGGACACGCCTGAAGCGGTTGCGGAAAGCACCATAAAAGGATTGATGGCCGGTGAAATTAACGTGTTCCGGGGTGCGCAAATGCTTGAAAACCGCAAGTTGAATTTCGAGCGTCCTCTGGAATATGATGAAAAGGTCAAGGGTATGTATGACGCGATGAAAGACCGCGCTTCCAAACATCGCTCAATGTAACCTATCATTAAAATCTCGCTAAGACCGCACGCGGCGAAAGTACATTTGATATTATGGGCATCTGCCGCGTGCATTTATATAGGTCAACGTCGCGCCTAAAGCAATTTTCCATTCAGTCGGCTTCCTGATGGTGTGTTATGTACTTGAACAGCACGATAAATTCATTTCCCGCTGATGGTAGCAGATAATCCAGCCGCCTTTAACTTTGGTTAATTTTTCTCCAGTTTCGTCGCAATCTTCTTTTTCAATTGTTCCTTGAAACCGTTGTCCAGTTTAACTTCCCCTTCCTGTGCTTTAAACATCTGACGCATCATGTTATTGATCAGGATACTTTGCTGTTCATAAACACGGCAAATATAGCAGCCTGCCAAATGAATGTTCAATTCCATTTTTTCCCGGGCGGTCAGTTCAATTTCCTGTTTTTTTTCGATCAGAAGCGTTGCTTTTCTGCAATTATAAGCGATCCGTTCTTCCTCGGTTTTTAATTCCTTTTTCATCTTATATCCAGTTCTTTTGTAAACAAGACCTCAGATTAACTTTTGCCCGGTGGATAACCACCCAAAAGTTGGCCGATGTGATCCTTAGCTTTTTACAGATGGCGCCGGTTTCTTCCTCCTCCAGGTGTTTGAGTTTGAAAACCGACATCCATAGCGGCGGCAGTTTGACCATGCATTTTTCCAGCACATTCATAAATTCTTTATTGTGTAACGGGTCATGATTCTCGACGCCAAACGGAGCCGGCCAGTGTTCTTTTTTCCAGTTGTTGAGATCAGGATCAAAGAATTCCGGCTCATCCATCACGAAGCCGGCATTTCCTTCACCGCGGAACGTCCTGGCCTTTTTACGGTAGATATCAATGATTTTATTTTTAAGGATCGCCGTTAACCAGGTACGCTCGGAACTTTCAGCCCGGAAGCGGCCTGTTTTTTCGAGTGCGGATAAAAACGTATCCTGAACCAGGTCTCTTGCCAGTTGCTCGTCATTTAACCGTTTTAACGCAAAATTATAGAGATAATCTGCGTAGAAATCAACCCAGTTATCCGGGTTAAGGCCAACATGCTCTACCTGTTCGGTTAATGTGTCTATAATCGGTTCTTCAGGCATAAATTCAATCGGTTAATTTTCTCCAAAAAACGTCAAAATTCATTGAATGTTAGATGATCTATTTGATAGTAGCCGCAGTTTCCTGCAACGATTTCGCATCTACGAAGCCTTCGATCCTTTTTAGGATTTTTCCATTTTCGTCGATAAAAAGTAGTGTCGGATAGCTGTTCACCGTGTACAGGTCGGCGAACCTTTCACCGTCACCTTTTTCCACATCAACAGAAATATTCACGAAGTGCGAATTAAAATATGCAGCCAGAATCTTATCCTTAAAAGTTTTCTTTTTAAGCTGCTGGCATGGCGCACACCATACCGCATAGGCATCTACGAAAACAGGCTTATGCTGTTGCTTTGCCATCACCATAGCAACGTTGATATTTACCTCATTAAAATTGATGCTGCTCTTACTGCCGGTCTGCTGAGCGTAACCATATTCGCCCAGCATTAGCAGCAATGCGCAGATAAAGCCTGTGTTTTTCTGACCGAAAATCATGATAAATCTATTTTGCAGCATTTTCCTTTTTCAACGCTGCAGCCACAGCCTGCAAAAGCGCCGGGCTGATTCGCTGCTTAAAATCCGGATTGATATATTCAAATTGAATCATTCCGCTTTTATCCAAAATAAATACGGATGGAACGGGCAATAATTTATCTGCGTTCTTTCCTGCTGAGCCTTCGATTAATGTTTTGCCATAGGCTTCCGGCGCTTTGAATGCGATGCCGAACTGTTTTGACACCGCGAGATCGGCGTCAGAAAGTAAGGTGTAAGTTAACTGATGTTTGTCAATACTTTTATTCAGATTTTCCGGGCTGTCGGTACTGACCGCGATAATCTGATAACCCATGTTTACCAGATCTGCCTGAATGCCCTGAATGCCAGCCAGCTCTTTGTTGCAGAACGGGCACCAGCCGCCACGGTAGAATAACAGTATGGTCGGTTTTTCAGCAATATGCGCATTCAGGTCAAACGACTTGCCGTCTGCGGCAGGAATATTTACAGCCGGTATTTTCTCGCCGATCAGCAGCGGGCTGATATCTGTAGGTTTTTGCGCGTATGACCGCATGGCCGTCGTATCCGGTATCTGGGAATCAGACGCGGAAGCATTAAATGCCGTAAAGGACAGCAGCACAGCGCTAAGGATAGTTAAAAGAGAACTTTTTATCTTGATTTGTAATTTCATATTATTTGAGCATCAGGTGTTGAAAATTACCGGCAGAATTGCTTCCGGCGGCGGTAAGTGCTTACATTTTGGTGGTATCCTTTTTCATTTTGGACATTTTGCCCGGCTTTTTGCTCATTTTTTTATGGCTCATTTTAGACATTTTCGTTGTGTCTTTTTTCATCGGAGCCATTTTATCCTGCGCATTCGCGTTAAGTGATAAAGAAATCGCCGCAACAGCCATTAGCAAAAGGGTCTTAATTTAAATGCTTTCATGTCTTTATTTGTTATTTTAATATTTCTTGCTTAGTCGTTGCCGGCTTTAAAGCCTTACAATATATTTTAAATAATATTTCAACCGGTGTAAGGTTATTATCGTAGCTACGACTAATTTTTACCTGGCAGTCATCATTGATGGCTGTTTACAAACAGCTTACTATAAAAACACATTTATTCGACATGGAAAAATTTTCATTATTGGTCAGGCTTAAAGCGAAAGCCGGCAAAGAACAGGCGTTAAGCGATTTTCTGAAGAGTGCGTTGCCGTTAGCCCAGGAAGAAACAGGAACGATTAGCTGGTACGCCCTGCAAATTGGCCCTGCCACTTTCGGGGTATTCGACACTTTTGAAACTGAAGAAGGCCGTGACGCACACTTAAACGGGCCGATTGCCGCTGCGCTGATGGCCAAGGCTCCGGAATTACTGGCGGCAGATCCGGTTATTGAGAAAGTCGCTCTCCTTGCAGTGAAATGAAACAAAAAGTGCGGCTCTGGCCGCACTTTTTATCCAAAGACATTTTTACCGCAAAGTTGGGGCAGCCGGAAAATCCACCGGCAAACCTGTAATACCATGCAGGTAATTACTGATCGTTTTATCTCCGATCACGATAATGATATCAATCAGATTGGCCTCGCTGTATCCTGCCGATAAAAGATGATCAACAACAGCCGCTTCGGGCTTGCCGCGATCAATCACCGTCGCCTTAACGAATTTTGCCAGTGCGTCAAGCCTGTTGTCAAATTGAACGTTCCCTTGCCGTATCTCTACTATTTGTTCCGGGGTGAAACCCTGCAGTCCGCCAACTACCGTATGGGCGGCAAGACAATATTCACATTCGTTGACCTGGCTTACGACCAGGTTAATGACTTCGCGTTCTTTGCCGGTTAATGTATTTTTCCTGTTTTGGAGCGCCAGGTAATCTGCCAGGGCAGTATCGTTTTTGGCGAAATAGGCATACAGGTTGGGTACCATGCCTAAACCTTTCTGAAGGTTATCGAATAGGTGCTGATTGGTTTCTGAAACCTCAGCCTTTGCCGGAACACTAAAAGTTTTCATGTATGATATGAATAAAAAATAAAAGGCTGCCGGACCGGCAGCCTGTGACTGAATTATTTAAGCGTTACTTTCATTATGCCCGTAACCGGCGGCAGCGTGGTAAAGGCGTTTGGATTCGGAACCGCACTGATCGGTTGGCTTTCCTTTAATGGTGTGCCTGCAAGGTTAAACTGTGTAAGACCTGCACCGGGAAATTGGTTAACTGCGGTCCCATCATCAAATAATTTGATTGTGCCCGAGATGTCGCCTTTTTGAGTGGCATCGACACCGTTATCTGCTGACGCAAAGAACCAGTCGTTAGAAAACCCGTACATGGTTGCAATAGCCAAACGGTCGCCTGAACTCACACTTAACTGCTGTGATACGATACCACCTTGCTGACCGGCGATTTTTGGCAGTAATACTTTTGTCGTTGGTGCAGGCAAGACATAAACCGCCTTAACACCTTTTACCGTTTTTAAATAGGCTGCCAGCGTGTCGGCATTTCCCTTTTGTGCCAATGGTGTAAGCCCCTTGCCGGCATCCAATTGATCAGCGTTGTAAATGGGGTTATTAATGCCGTTATATACAACTACCAGAATCGGAGAAAGCGGTGTGAAAATACCGGTGATTGATTTTGCATAAGCGCTTAAAGCTGTATTGTCGCCAGCTTCCGCAATATTGGTCAGACCATTTGCGGTTGGCTGGCCGGCAGTATAGAGCGGATTAGGAGTCAGAAGCGAACCGCCAACGATATAAGATACGCTCCATACGCCCGGGCTGAGCGGCGTTTCATTGGCTGTGCCGCCGGAAGTATTTTGAAGGGTTAGTGTAAAGGTCGAGTTGCCGTTGTATTTCAATGTTGCTTTCACCAGTTTAGCTGCAGCGAGATAGGTATTGCCCTGGGCATCTGTTCCGCTTACCTCTGTTATCTTTCCGGTTTCTGCAACGCCGGGATGGGTTACTGCCGCCCCCGGTTTCTGATTAACGCGGGTGCCGTTATCCCAAAGCTTAACCTGTGCTGAAACATCACCCACAATTGGATTGCCGTTGCTGTCATAGACTTGGATACCGGGGTTTGCCGGAGCAAAAAAAAGATCGTTCGATGCGCCATACATGGTCGCGAAGGACAACGCCTCACCTTTAGCTGCTGAAAAGGTGATGGTAGTTGATTGGCCTGGCAGAATCAATGCAGGCGTGCCTGCACCCTGAAAGGTCCCGGATTCTACCAAGGGTTGCGATTGCAGCAAGTTTTCTACGGTGATCGTGCTTTGCTGAGGTGTGCCGGCGCTACCGTTGTTGTCCTTTTTGCAGGCGGTTAATGCGATTGGAGCTAAGCCAACCAACATAATTGATTTCAGATTTCTAAGTAGATTCATGTTTTAATAATTTTCACGGTTTGTCGCCAGAATTAAAATTAGCTTACAGCGTAAGGTCGAAAAACGTAAATACTGACATTTGGATGACGCTTAGCCGGTTCATGAGCCTATTAAAAGTAGTCCAACCTCATTTGTCTGGACATGATGGGCCGGCGGCTTGATTGCGTGAAACAACTGTTTACCTTACCAGCTTCTTTTCATAATTATTTGCCTGCTTATTTTATACTCTTTTTACAATAATGTGTCCCTTCATACCATCTATATTTGCATTTTTACCTGAAAAGATTTTAATCACAGTACTAAGATCATGAGTAAGAATCTCCATGTAATATATTTAGGTGGTCCAACCGTTATACTGGAAATTGGCGGTTTACGACTAATGACTGATCCAACTTTAGACCCTAAAGGTGAAACCTTTATGCTGGGAGATAAACCGGGCTATTGGAAAACAGCAGGCCCTGCCGTTACTGATATCGGCCATATCGACGCAGTGCTGCTAAGCCATGATCAGCATAAGGACAATCTTGACAATGCGGGAAAGGAGTTCCTCAGGCAAGTAGCAAAAACATTTACGACAATCGATGGAGCTCAACGCCTGGGGGGAAATTCAAAAGGGTTAAAGCCGTTCGAAAAAATTATATTGAACGATAAGGTTACCATTACAGCAACCCCTGCCCGGCATGGACCGGCCGGTACTGTGCATATCACTGGTGAGGTAATTGGTTTCATCGTAGAAACAAGTGAAGCTCAGATTTACCTTACTGGTGATACCGTTTATTATGATGGCATTAAGCAAGTGGCGGAGCAGTTTAACCCAAAGTTTGTTTTTATTTTTGCAGGTGCGGCCAAGCCGCGTGGCCCATTTAACCTCACCATGGGAGCCAATGATGCGCTTGATACGGCATATGTATTTCCTGAAGCAACCATCATTCCCTTACATTATGAGGGATGGTCGCATTACACAGAGTCTGATAAGGAACTGCGCCAGGCCTTCGACGCTGTTGGCATTGGTAACCGGTTAATGATACTCGAACCGGGGATAAACACCAGCCTGTAGCGATTGTCCCCCGAACAAGCCGCCATGTAATCAGATCTGCATCAAACGGGTAATTAACGCGAACTTGTAAAATATTAAAACGGCGGGCCCGGCGCACGAGCACCGCCGTTTAATAGTCAATTTTACGGGTTGTGCTTTTGCAAAAACCTATTAGCTAACCAGACATCCAGGGAGAAGCGCCCCGCACCGAGAAGGATCAGCGCTGATAAACCTGCGATATATATTAAATTAATCTCATATCCCGGGGGACCGAACACAGGGCCTTGCGGGGTGAGCCCTATTGTTTTAACTGCACTAAAACCATAATGGATATGAATGCTAAACATGGCCACGAGCATGGTCATGATCAACGGTAAAGCAATAATGCTTGTAAAAATCCCCGCCAGGATCATTAAGCCTCCGATAACTTCCGTTAGTGTAGATATCCATACCATCAGGTGTGGTAATGGTACGTCTAGCTGCGTAAGCAGATGTGAGAATGCTTCCGGCCCCCGGGTTAGTTTTGCCCAACCATGAGCTAAAAATCCAAAGCCAATAATGAGGCGCAAAAATACAGGCGCCACTTGCCGGTAGTCTTTACCGGCCACAGAAAAAATGTTATTCATTTAATTAATGTTGAGTCTGATAAATAATTACCCCGATAACAGCAGGGCGCTATCATCGGGCCTTTAAACCATTGAGTAAAAAGATTTATCAGATTCGCCAGACCTGGTTAACTGCGTAAATAGGAATTTTGTATGAGCGAAGACGCGATTGTAGGCGAAGACGGCCGCCTACAACAAATAAATACATCTTAATAACAACAGGCCCTGCATTACGCGGCAAAGGCTGATACTCACTTACCGTTATCGCGGAATTCGCAACCGCCGTCTTACAAACTACATGGGCATTTAGCAGGCGTGTTCCCGTTGTTTTAGGAACCGGTGCTTTCGATTGAAAAACAACCGCGAACAGCGTATTTCGCAGCGGGCAAAAGCCAAACGTGAGCAAAACTGCAATCAGCGTAATACCAATAAGCTTTCGGGTACCGAATATGTGTCGTTTGCCTTTTGCCATTGCTTTTTTCATTATTTCTATGTGGAAAAGATCGCGTTAGCTATCAAAATTGTGCCCAGCAGCAACAATACCACGTAACTGTATTTAAAAAAGTGGCTTCCCTGCATCCGGGAGTTGATATGCCTGCCGATGAGTATTGCCGGAACGAGGACTGGCAGCGCCAGCAAAAAGTAACACAGCAGCTGCGCAGTGATCAAACCGCTGAACCAATAGCCAATAACGCCAACCAAACTGGCAGCCAAAAAATAGGCCTGTAGTGTTGCCCGGAAATGCTGGGCAGTCCAGCCGCGTTTCGCACCATAGATGACGAGCGGAGGTCCGTTAATGCCATAAGCCCCGCCCAGGATACCCGATAACAAGCCGCAACCAAAAAGCCAGCGGCCATCATCCCGTTTCAATTCTTTTAACCTTTTACCTGTTAACAAAAAGATGGAAAATACGATAATAACACTTCCTAAAATAACTTTCACCCCGTGTTCATTGACGTGCGTTAACAGCCATAATCCCAGGGGTATGCCAATGATCGCATAAACGATAAGCCAGCCGGCACTGCTGAAATGTATTTTTTCCCGGTCTTGAACAACCACAAAACCGGCGATGGTAACAGATACCAATACAGACAGCGGGACCGCGACTTCCAGCGGCATCAGCAATACCAGCAGTGGCACGGCTATCAATGACTCACCGAACCCGAAAGCAGAACGGAAAATGGTTGCGGCAAAAACGATAGCGTCTGCCTGTAAAACAATCGAATTGATGAACTTCACTGTTGTCGTTTACTTTTATTGGTTATGATAGTTAAAAACGAGTTCTCTTTCTCTATTCACCTGCTTGCGCGCAAAGTGAATAACATATGCTCAATATATCAAATTCACAATAACTTTATTTGTATTTGACGAGATATCTCACGAATCCTTACAATCTTTTTAATTTTTATCACCTGATTACGTTTACTCATGAATGACGGATAACTGATGGCCCAGCAACTTGTGTCTTTAAGGCCCGCATCAATTTGTTAAAAAATGTTAAAGCTATTTGAAATTATTTGATAGCTTTTTTTCTTTGGGCCGTCAATTTTAAACATTAAATCAATTATTTAAAAGGCATTTTTTGAAGCTATCATTAATCATTTTAGTTGTAGATCATGTTATCCAAATTAACTATCCCCCGTTTGAGCGCGCCGCGCAGCTTTACATTTCTTTTTTTATTTCTGGCATTCACATCACAGGCACAGCAGCAGCCAGTCACCTGGCCAGCCGGTAAATCAGGGTTCACTGCCAAATTGATGAACATCGAGGCCGCGATCAATGAGACCTTCCGTTACAGTACAACGCTGCATAACGGTTCGGCCAGCACCAAGATATACGAACTTAAAACCGATCTTCCTGTTGGCTGGACGATTGCCTACAAAGTGGATGGCAGCCAAGTTACTTCCATCAATATGGATGCGGGAAAAACGCAGGATATTGCCATCGAGATCAATGCCACGGCCACCGCCTCTCCGAAAAAATATAAAGTTCCAATCAAGGCTGTATCCGGTTCTGATACCTTATCGCTGAACCTGGAGGCCGTAGTTAAAGGCTCTTACAGCCTGGCACTAAGCACACCCACAGGAAGATTGAGCGATGAAGTAACTTCCGGCAGCCAGAAAGAGTTGCTGCTGGCCGTCAAAAACACGGGCACATTGCCATTGAATGACCTGCAGGTTACCGCACAGTTGCCCAGCGGTTGGGAATCAACTTTTGAACCGGCCAGTATCAAACAATTGGAAGCAGGGAAAACCATCGACGTTAAAGCGACGGTAAAAGTGCCGGACAAGACCATCGCTGGCGATTACGCTGCTAATTTTACCGCGACGAACGGTAATGCCAACTCGCAGATCGCGTTCCGGCTGCTGGTCAAGACGTCGCTGCTTTCCGGCTGGATCGGGGTTTTAGTCATCCTGGTGGCCATCGGCATCGTGTATTACCTCATTCGTAAATATGGCAGAAGATAAAACAGCCATTCCATTTTTTACCAATGAAAGATCCTATTATACAATTAACGGGTTTAACCAAACAGTATGGCCTTGTTAAAGCTGTTGACGGCTTAAACCTTGATATCGACAAGGGTGAGATCTTTGGATTGCTGGGTCCTAACGGAGCTGGCAAAACCACCACCATATTGATGATGCTCGGGCTTACCGATCCCACCAGCGGGACCGCTTTCGTTTGCGGGCACAATGCAACCAGCAACCCTATCTCGGTTAAGAAAAAAGTGGGCTATATGCCCGACAACGTCGGTTTTTATGATAACATGACCGCGCTGGAAAATCTGGTATATATCGGCAGATTGAACAGCGTACCCGAGAACGAACTAAAAAAACGATCGGCCGAAGTGCTGGAGATCGTGGGCCTTGCTACAGATCAATATAAAAAGACCTCGACCTTTTCCCGCGGCATGAAACAGCGGCTAGGCCTGGCCGATGTGCTGATCAAGAACCCGGAGGTGATTATTCTTGATGAGCCGACGCTAGGCATCGACCCTACCGGAGTTAGAGATTTCCTGGCGCTGATCAAACAACTGAGCCGGCAACAGGGACTTACCGTTTTGCTCTCATCGCACCATTTACATCATGTTCAGCAGGTATGCGACCGGGTGGGCATCTTTGTCGGCGGCAAATTACTGGCACAGGGCGATATCAGTTCGCTGTCCACTCAATTATTCGGCACCAGCAGCCATATTACTTCCATCAGGCTTGCTCAGCTTATTCCCCAGCCCTGGCCGCTGGAAACGGAACTTAAAACATGGGCTGCGATCAGCCAAATCAGTATCAACAACAATGAGCTGGGGTTTACCAGCAGCCGTGATATAACTGCCGCTCTGGTCCGTTTCCTGGTTGAAAAAGGCTGCGACGTAATTAGCGTTAATCAAAAAAATTATGGCCTGGACGATATCTATCAAAAATATTTTGAATCCAACAGTACAAAAAATACAAGCTATGAAAAGTCAATCTCCTGACATGAGGCCATTCAGCGTTATGGTTCACAAGGAAATAGCGGATCATATACGCAGCTGGCGCTTCAGCATATTGATTGCGCTCATCGTGCTTACTTTTATCGCTTCGATGTACGTATCGCTGGCGAACATCAAATCGGCAATGGGCAACACAAAAGATCCCGATCATTTATTTTTATACCTGAAACTATTAACAACAACCGACAATTCTATTCCGCCTTTCCATGTATTCCTAAGTTTCCTGGCACCTTTACTGGGCATCAGCTTAGGGTTCGATGCGGTCAACTCAGAGCAGAATAGCGGTACCTTAACACGCTTGATGGCGCAGCCTATCTACCGGGACAATTTGCTGCTGGCCAAATTTGTAAGTGCCCTGGTAGTCGTCAGTGGTTTGTTTTTTGCATTGGTTCTGCTGATGATCGGGGGTGGGTTAATCCTGACCGGTGTACGGATGGAACCGCAGGAACTGCTTCGCATACTTGCGTTCATTATGATCACCATTCTCTATGTCGCTTTTTGGTTGAGTTTATCTATCATGCTATCTATTTTGTTTAAGCAAGGGGCAACAGCCGCGCTTACAGCAATAGGGCTCTGGTTGTTCTTTACGATATTTTACCAGATCGTCATTAACCTTATTGTCAAGTCCTTCTTACCTGATCCGGCTTATCTTACCCAGGTCGATATTATCCGTTATAATGACCTTATTTTGAATCTGCAACGGGTGGCCCCGAACCAGCTTTACTCAGATGCAGTCACCACCTTTCTGATGCCGTCAGTTCGCAGCCTCGGCCCGGTAACTATGGAGCAACTGGCAGGTGCCATACCAGCGCCGTTGCCTTTTAAAGAGAGTGTAATGATTGTCTGGCCGCAGGTAAGCGGTTTAATAGCGTCAGCAGTAGGGAGTTTTGCATTTGCTTATTACCTTTTTATGCGGCGTGAGATACGCAGCTGATGAGAAATCAAATGGTGTAAGATGTAAGGGCAGATAAATCCTGTTTTGATTTGACCTTGGCTAGCCTGTTTGGAATGAATCCTTTGAATGCAGTTGTTGATTATCGTCGAACAGGCCGGCCTGTTTTTATTGAAACTTAGCAGGAACCGGATATTTAAATTGCGTAAATTAGCCCTATGCTGACCATGGAACAATATAATGCGCTAAGTGAATCAGAGAAGGCGGATGCGATCATCCAGGCTGATTTCCTAACTGACCGGGAGGAAAACGGGCTTGTTGTACAATTATATAGTCTCGGTAAAATTACGGGGGGGGGGTACTATGACCGCCTCGCCAATAAAGTGCTGCGTTACCGTGTGTTTGAGGGCACGCAGCAATTGACGCGGCATCATTGATCTGGATCATCAAACATACTCCACCCAGCCGGTACAAGCCGGCCGGGTAGAATATGCTGTTTTGTTCTCATTACGATCTTTAGCATCCTAATAGGTACCGAATTCCGCCAGGCTGCTATATACGCCTCCATGTGTACTGACCACGACATATTTAACGTAACGAGCGTCTATGAAGTCAAGCAGCCATTTCTTTTGCTGTGTTTGCACAATGTCTAAATGGAAGCCTGCCGCCCTTGTCCAGTTAATCTTATCTACACTTGTTTGAATTTCAACAGAATCGGCCTTACCGCCACTACCGCTAATCTGACGTTGGGTAAAATTGCAACCATGAATAGTTTTAACAGCGCCCATGTCAAAAGTGATGTGATGAGGTAAGACACTGCCACTGCCCGTCCATTGTGCGTGCCAATAAGTATTGACGTTATTATCGAGCGTAAACTCTGCGCGGCCATTATCTGGCCCCTCACCGCTCGACTCCTGTGATGAAAAGTCAATAACCGACCAGGCTGTACGGTCATAGTCCGGGTAATCAGCGATACTGGGTTGGGATGTGACGAGAAAATAAGTAGTCTTGAGGTTTTGATTTATCTTAAAGTCCGCATTTATGGTAATGGGCAATAAGTAGGTCGTAAACATAGGTATCGCTTTGTCTCCGGTTGTTTTAACTATTAGCTTTAACGGTGCAGTAGCCAGGTTACCCTTTGCAACCACTGCCTCGGTTGCACTAAGTTCGTACGATGCGGGCGGAAGCACTT
This sequence comes from Mucilaginibacter sp. P4_E8, assembly GCF_056401495.1. Lineage (NCBI taxonomy): Bacteria > Pseudomonadati > Bacteroidota > Sphingobacteriia > Sphingobacteriales > Sphingobacteriaceae > Mucilaginibacter > Mucilaginibacter sp. P4_E8. The sequence goes on along the minus strand of NZ_JBFUJG010000014.1, from coordinate 80,326 downwards.
TGTAGGAGGTGTTGTTTGCTGCATTGTAAGCGGCTATTAAAGCATCGTCAACTTTGAATGACACCTTAATATCATGGTCCGGGTAGCCTCTGCCACCATAGTTTGCTCCAAAAATCAGGGACTGTTCGGTAGGTTTAACTTCCAGCATTCCATTGACTGCCCCGTTGACTGCCTGGGGCATGTACAATTGATTATAGCTCGATTCGTCCTGAGGCGGAAGAACTATTTCGTTCTTACAACTTTGGCAAAAGATGATCAAAGCTATAATGATCAGCTTGCCGTATATATTTTTCTTCATTTTTTTTGAGTTTAATTACCACCAAGGATTTTGGACCAGTAGTCTGTTCCTGTCCATTTCGTATTGTGCTATCGGCCACCAGTAATAAGACTGCCGGAACAAGTGTGGTGTTGCCGTTGCCACTCTTTTGTAAAAATCGTTCCCGTCCTTACTAATGTCCATCCCATGCATAGTGCCCATGACCTGTGGGGCGATCTTCCATCGCCGTATGTCAAAAAACCTATGCCCCTCATAAGCAAGTTCAATCCGGCGTTCTGCACGTATCTTCGCTCGCATAGCCGCCTGGCCTGCCGGCACCGGTAACGGATTTGTTCCGGAGCCATAACCGGGAACTCCGGCACGCTCGCGAATGGCGTTCAGATAGGTAAGCACATCTGGCGATCCGGGCTGGAACTCGTTCAATGCTTCTGCATAATTCAGATAGATCTCCGCTAAACGAAATAAAATTACCACCCGCGACTGCACCTGTCCGTTGCCGCCCGCGCCAACGTTTGTTTGGGGGCCGACGTTCTTCCGGATCAAGTAGCCGGTTTTAGAGAAATCAGTGGGATGCCCGTTCCTGCCATTAGGGCCCGATATATAAAATGTAATGGGCGCTGGAGCGCTCATGGTACCTCCTTGCCAGATACTGTTATTATAAGTAACATCATGATAAAAGCGCGGCTCGCGGTTCATATACATATTGTATACCTGTACACCGTTAACGTTGGTAAAACCGGATTCAGAATATAACGGCGATTCGGACGGCAACAATCCGTCTGACATAAAATAGGCATCAACATTTTCCTGAGTGGGTGCAAGACCGCACCAGCCTCCTGCCTGCCGTGGAGTGGCATGTACATCCCATCGACCGATGTCGTTCCCTTTTCTGACGAATATTTGCTCGGAATTCCAACTATTAAAAAATACCCCGTCAAGCGATTTAATCGGGCTACCGGAAGGGTCTTTGTATAACGAGTAAATACCCAGGTCGATAACTGCCTTGGCAGCGTCGGCCGCTTTTTTCCATTTCTGCGGATCATAACTTTGAGAAATAAGCACTTTGCCGTCCTGGTTTTTAAAGGAAGCAGCTTCTGTATTGCCGTTATATTCCGGACTTGCCGCATAAAGTAAAAGCCGGGATTTAACGGCCAGGCAAATACCTTTGGTAATACGACCGAACTCCGCATCACTGACCTGGCCATTACGCTGCGGCTGAATCGGTAACACTTCTGCCGCTTTATCTAATTCACCGGCCACGTAGTTTACGCAGTCGTCAAATGAGCTGCGCGGTACCTGCATTTGCGATGCTGCGGCATCAGGCGGCGTAACTTCCTCACCCATCAATACAACAGGACCATACTGCCTCATCAGTAAAAAATAAAAGTAAGCGCGCAGGAAACGGGCTTCGGCCTGGTACTGGTCAATTAATTGCTGACCATTGAGTGCTTTGATCTCTACGTTTTCATTGATATGGTTCATGAAATAAGTAGCAGACCGGATACCCTGATAATAATATCCCCAACGATCAAAGAGGTTATTTACATTTGCCGGGTTTAAGTTACCAATGTTTACGGGGTAATTCGGACCACCCGCCCAGGTGAGATCAGCTTCGTCACTACACCCCACCATCGGGTAGCCATCTATTGCATTCGATTCGTCCGGAACAACGCTATAAATATTGGCCAGAAATTGTTCAGAAGAAGCCTTTTTGCGGAAAACTTCCTCGATCGTGATTCGGTCATTGGGAACCTGATCAAGGTATTTTTTACATCCGGAGCCTAAAATACCACTGTATAACAATAGTATTAAACTAAGTTTTATTTGTCGATTCATCTTTTTTCTGTTAAAAATTGGCTGATTAAAACGTACACCTTAAACCCAGATTATAGGTTTTTAGTAGTGGATACTGGGAGCCTCTTCCATCGCCCAGCTCGACGTCCCACAATTTGAATTCACTAAAGGTTAACAGGTTGTATCCAATGAAATAGACGTTTAAATTCGAGACGCCAATTTTGGACAACCAAGCTGTTTTGCTAAAATTGTAGTTTAACTCGGCTGTTTGAAGCCTTAGGAAAGAGCCGTTCTTGGTCCACCAGGAACTAGTTTCATAGTTCATATTGTCATTTCCGTAGGTTAATCTCGGGTAAAGTACATCATTACTCGGGTTCGAAGGCGTCCAACGGTTGGTAACCGCACTGAAAAGATTGCCGCGCTCACCCCCGAGTCTGAATGGTTGCAGCCCGTCTCCGTTTAATAAAATATCAACGTTGCTTATTCCTTTAAACCAACCGGCTATTGACCAGTTCTTCCACCTGATAGTCGGACCAAAGCCATAAACGATCTCGGGAATGCTGCCATAACCGATTGGCGCCTGGTCATATGAGTCTATTTTACCATCGCCGTTCAGGTCCTTGTATTTGATATCGCCCGCTTTGTTTATGCCTGGTTGATATGGGCTGTTGCTCACGTCTGCATCAGACTGATAAACGCCTTCCGCGATGTAACCGAACCGCTGGCCAAGCTTGCGGCCAATACGCTGCTGCCATGGATATGGGAAGGGCGCGTTTGCATCATCGATCACAATAGCCCTGTTCCAGTTGATATTGCCCCTGATGCCAAGATTAAAATCGCCTATCTTTTGTTGAAAATCAACGGTTAAATCCACACCAGTGTTATTGACCTTACCCAAATTAGCATACGGCAGGTTAGGTATACCAACAGATAAAGGCACATCGCCCCGTTGCCTGAATATACCTGTCCTTTTTTCCCGGAACACATCAGCGGTTATCGATAATGCGTCATGCAAGGTCCTGACCTCGATTCCAAGGTTATATTTCGTGGCCCGTTCCCATGATACATCCACGGCATAATCACCGAAATTTAAACCATCAATATTATTGTTGGTGTTATTCTGTCCATAATTATAACCGCCCTGCCCGGTAATAGTGCTGATATAAGCAAAGCGTCTGCCGCCAATGTTGCTGTTACCTACTGTGCCATAAGAGAACCTGAACTTGAGGAGCGAAAAAGCGCTCTGTAATTGTTCAAAGAATTTCTCCTGCGATGCAACCCAGCCCAAACCAAATGAAGGAAAGAATCCGAATCTTTTCTCAGGAGCGAAAGTTTCCGAACCATTATAACCGAAATTGACCTCAGTAAGGTATTTGTTATCATAAGCGTACGTAACCCTGCCTGCTAGTCCCATATACCGGTAAGGTATGGAGCTGATAAAATCGCCAGCAAAAGCATCCACCCGATCAGATTGATTATATAATAACATGGCGGTGATGTTATGCTTCTTGATATTTTTCGTATAGTTGATCGCGCCTTCAAGGTAAAACTGCCTCGTACCTCCGTTATTCCTGCTGTAACCTAAATAGTTAGTACCGATCTGTGTTTGCTCAAAGACAAGTTCGCCGGCCTCATTACGGCCGGTAGCCAGAAACCCGTCGACCGACTTCGTCCGGGCTATTTGATGGCTGTTGTAATTATCAAATGAATACATACCCGTTAACGAGAGACCGGGAACTAAAAAATCAAGGTTCTGTGTCAGGCGCAGATTGCTCCATAGTTGGCTCCTGAATTCCGTAGAATAACCGGACTGTGTCAGGATCGTATACGGGTTATTGACATCCGCTGTTCTGATCTTAGAAAATAGTCCATTGGAATAACGGGCGGGAATAGTCACCGGCGTTAATACATAAGCCGCATCGAAAATACTGCCCGTACCTGATCCGGGATAATTCCCATTACTGATCCATCCGGAAACACCGAAATCAACCTTTGTGCTTTTAGTGACATTAAGTGTAAGATTTGATGTAAAGTTGAACCGGGTAAATTTCATGGTAGAATTATATTTAGCCAGTTCATCCGTTTTAAACATGCCGGTTTCGTCATAATAACCCACCGAAAGATAATACTGCGCCTTATCCGAACCGCCGTTAGCATTTACCCTTGTCCTCCGATTTTGGCCAAACCGATTTAAAATAACATTCATCCAGTTGACATCCGGGTAAAGGTCAGGATCAGATTGCGATTTAGTAGCAGCAATCCGTTCAGCGGAGTACCTGGGATTCGGATCAGATGGAAAACTATTTTTGTATGCTTCGTTGGCGATATTCATATAAGTTACGCCATCAGCAAATTGTGGCAACCGGGTAAATTGCGTCATGCCTTGATCATATTGCACATTGATCGCGGTTTTCCCAACATGACCTTTTTTGGTTTGTATAATAATCACACCGTTAGCGCCTCTTACCCCATAAAGTGCTGTCGCCGAGGCATCCTTCAGAACACTGAAGCTGGAAATATCTTCCGGATCAATATTGTTAAAAGAGCGTTCCACTCCATCAACGAGTATCAATGGGGAGCTACTGGTAAAAGTGGAGATACCCCGTATATAGATTTCAGAATTATCGTAACCAGGTTCCCCGCTTCGCTGAACACCCACGATTCCGGCAACCCTGCCGGCGATCAGATTGGAGATATTAGCGACTGGCTGTTTAAGATCTTCTGCCTTAATCGTACTCTGTGCCCCGATAGTAGTCAGCTTTTTCTGTGCACCAAAGGCCACGATAACTACTTCATCCAACCCAGACGAAATTTCTTTTAATACGACATCAATTCTGGCTTGATTGCCTACGGTGACCTCTTGACTTATAAAGCCGACCATTCTAAAAACAATGACCTCACCAGCTTCTGCGGAGATACGATAATTGCCATTTTCATCACTTACCGTTCCACGTGATGTTCCTTTTATTACTACCGAAACACCGGGCAGGGTCTTGCCCAGCGAATCGGTAACGCGTCCGGAAACCTGGTGCGCCGGTTCCGCGGTTAGTGTTTGAATTTTATTGTCGCCGGGGGACGAATCCGGTTTTTTCTTATTGATAATAATTACCCTGCCCTGGATCTCGACCTGATAGGGCATTCCTTCGAACAACTTTCGCACCAGTTTGGTGACTTCTGTTTTATTGACGTTAATAGAAACGGGGGCATTAATATCGACCTCTTTCGCATTGTAAAAAAAGGTATAATCGGTTTGTTTTTCTATTTGTTTCAAAACGTCGCCCAAGGGCTGATTGTGCACTTGGATTGAAACTTGCTGGGCAAAGCTCTTTGCCGTCAACTCCAGTGAAAGTGATGAACAAAAAATTAGTATCAGGAGACCTTGCCTGAGCTTTGCGCCGTCACAATATTTCCTGACCATGTAGTTTAATAAAAATTTTAATTGCATAGTTTTGCATTATGGGGATGAATGAATACAACTCCAGTTAAATGTCCGGGTCGATGAATACGCCGGTATTTGCGAAATGATAGACGTGGGTGGACTTAACACCTCCGTTTGTTTTATGCTTCTGTGTTATGCGTCTCTGATTTTTCTCATAATGATTTAATTTTGGTTTATACTATTGGTTTTTTTTGTTGAGCCGAGAATGACTTGATTATCGTCTGTAAGCCGGATAGGAATACCAGCCTTTCTTAAAATATTGACTGCTTCTGCAAGGTTAATGTTCCGAGGAATCTTCCCGGAAAATACCTGATCAATATCATTCGTTTCATAATCGGTATGAAAGTCGTACCAGCGCTGCATTTGCGCTAATACCGCGGGAATACTGGCATTGTCGAAATAAAAATACCCGTTACGCCACGATGTGTAATGCTCCGTGTCGACGGCCCGTACCGATAATCCTTTCGCGTCGGATTGCGCCTGTTCCCCGGGTGAAAGTCTGGCGGACCTCATGCCAGCTCCACCTGTCGATACTTTGACAACCCCTTCCACAAGGGTAGTTCGCGTTGTCCGGTCATCCAGGTAGGCATTCAAGTTGAACTTCGTACCTAAAACTTCCACGATCTGGCCTGCGGTTTTGACTTTAAACGGAACCCTGGTGCTCGCAGCCTCTTTGCCTTTATTGGTAAATTTGGCCGGCATATTTAATTTACTGATCTCAAAAAAAGCTTCGCCTTCCAGTTCTACTATACGCTCATTCTCTGAAAACTTCGAAGGATAACTTAATGTCGACCCGGCGTTCAACATTACTCGTGAACCATCTGGCAGGGTGACCTGATAAATCAACCCTTTGGGTGTGGTTAACCGAAGACTTTGTTTTCCTGATGCATGAAGTATGTCGTGAGCAGTCGATTTATTTGACACCAGAATCGGGTCACCGTTCACATATTTAATGTCTTCACCTGCAATAATTCCTTTTTGTTGCGGGTTTAACATAATTGTCTGTCCATTTGCCAGCGTCAGTGTAGGCATTTTATGATTGCTTGGACTGAGGGTGTCAGTTCGCCTAAATGAGTGCCAAAAGATAGAAATTAAAAACAGTGTAGATAAAGAGGCAGCTATACCAATCGGCCATCGCCATTTGGTTTTTCGTATAGATTTTATACAATTATCTCCTGGCCTTATATCCTTTATAATTTTTAAAAACATGCGCTTCTTAAGGGCCTCTTCCCCAGTGGCGGATGATTCGAAACGAGTATCGTCATGGCCGTTGTACCAACGTGCAAATTCCTTTTTTTCCTCGTACGTTATAGCTCCGGTCAACCACTTGGTGGCTAATTCAAGTATTCGCTTTCTGTCTGTCATAACTGGTCTTACCTATATATCCTTTTGCTCACACTAAACCCCTACTTGCTCCTGATTTTTTTTTTCGACTGGCTGCCGATTTTTTAGACCTGACCGCCCCTACCGTTTACAATAAAGTATGCCCTCAAGAAATTCCTGTAACCGCCAGGGTAAAAATCTTATTGAAATCAGCGTAGTCGTTCAAAGCCGCCGATGTTCTAACTTAAACGATTGTTAAAAGCTGAAAACACCGGTGTTGATGCTGGTGGTGTCCGGGACAGTTTGAAAAAAATGGCAAGCTGCTAAAAAAATAAAAGGGGCCTTTACTGTTGCAAAGTTTTTATTAGAGGTGTAACATTAGAAGGTGTTAAATGAGACAACACTTAATGCTACTGACACTATCTATTCTGCCTTGATCAGGGCGGGAACATTAAACCATATGCTATGATGGTAACATTGTCGGAAGTTGCTGTTTTGAGGGAAGGATTTGTGTAGTAAACGTTTAAAGAAGAGTGAGCGTAATACTTGCAAGTTTAGATCGAAGAGTTTTAAAAGCTTTTTGCAAATGCGCTTCTACTGTTTTTTCGGATATGGACAGCTCGGTGGCAATTCTTTTTTGCGAATAACCAAGTTCGCGACTCATTTTGAATACCAACTGACATTTCTCGGGCAGCTGTTTAACATACTTGGCCAGTTCATCCTTCAACTCTTCAAAAGCAATCCATTGCTGCGTGGAGTCGTCAATACAACTATCTGCCGGGATTGCGTTCAAATAACTTTGCCTGATAGCATATTTACCCAATGTCTTAATTACACGGTATTTGACAGATGCTGTTAAATACCTGCCAAAGCCTTCATCTGTTATCTCTATGCTTTTACGACGTGACCATAATGCGGTAAAAATATCCTGCACAATTTCCTCCGCATCCTCTTCACGATCAACACGATTGGCCGCCACAATGTACAACTTGCGCCAATACTTGTTGTAAATCTCGCTGAAGGCCACCTCATCATCGTTTCTCAACAAATTTAGTAAGTCCTCATCTTTGCATGGAGTGATCATATCGACACTTGAGCTTATTATAATTTGCGCCGTATGTAATGTTGGGCATCGTGAATGAGACGCACAACTACAAGCGACTGTTTTTAATGCTTATATTGGTATAAAAAATTTGGTTTACATCGCCAACAGGAGGTCGCCTCCGTCCGGCAAGCCTTACTACAAAGTTATTTTATATATTAAACTAACTGTACCCAAGTGTTTCAACGCTTTGTACACCTATCCCTTTATAATCAAGCATATAAAGTTTCAAATAGATGGCCTGATCGTCGTATAAAACGGGGCCTTAATCTGTTCAGTTATCCCCGACTTGGCCAGTTCTGCGGCTTTGGCACCCATAAAGCTAAAATCTGCAGAAATGGTTGTGATGCCATTCAGAATTAACTTTTTAAAGGGTGTTTCATTGTACGAAATCACGCCGAAATCTTCCTTTAGAACCAAATTTTCTTCCTTGGCTTGGGTGATCAAATCGACCAGGTCATCATCGGTAAGGGTAATGTAAAGCATACGTTTACTAATCGGTTCGCTCTTTGCATTGGGGATAATACGGTATTCGCAGTTGAACTTTTTACAAAAAGTGAGAAACCCCTTAATGATGCCTGTCGAGTAATAACTATTCTTGGGAAACACCATCGTGATCCCGTGATAGTTACGGATATAACTAAACATATGGCTCAAAGCATTAAAAATATCCCGTTCGAAATCCTCATATACCATCGAAACAGCCCCATTTAGCCCTTCTAAAAAACCTCCTACCAATATCAATTTGCCATCCGGAATTTTCTTTAACACATCAGTAGGCGACTCATCGTTACATACAAAATGGGGTGCTACTACGATCTTATCGAAATGATCCATTTTCTCGTACAGTATTTTTTTAAATAAATTCAGATTACTGTTATAGATAAAGAAGTTAATGTAATCTCCCTCGCATAGGTTACTGGCAAAAGCATCATAAATTATTTTTTTCTGATTGCTCAGTTTATTGAACAACATTAATATGCGCCGTGACCGGCGGGTTTCAACCTGTTTGATAAAGTGCCCTTTGCCATGTACTGATCCAATCACTTCCCTTTTTTTCAATGTACTATAGGCTTTGGTGACAATGTTCCGGGATACATCAAGGGCAATGCTGAGGTCATTGATAGAAGGAAGCACATCATTCAATTCAAGCTGTTTACGGTCAACTGCCAACATAATTGCATCAGACAGTTGCCGATGATATGGCGTCAACGAGTGATCGTCAAGATGTAATATCTTCAGATAGTTCTTCATGAATACATGTAATAACTTTTAACTGATTTTACCGCTAGAATGCCGACAGATCTTATTGATCTGCCAGCATTAAAACGATACGCTGATTGTGTGGCCTAATACGGTATAAACTACCATTTGTCGTTTTCTCGATCGTACCGAGTTTAGTTTTCAGCTGGTAAGCATGCCCGTCAAATTCATATTGAGCGCTGTTACCAGTTATTGATTTAAGCGCGGTTTTAGCTCCCTCGGCAACATGGAGGTCGAGAAACCAATCGGCGGCGGGATTTTTGATGGCTGTAATAGTTACAGTTTTCTCATTCATATCAATTTTGAAAAAGCCTTTATCCACCGGCCAGGAAGCGCTGGCCGTGGTTCTTCTTATGTTCCTAAATATTGGGTTCCCGCCATGCACCGGTACTTCCTGGCCATTTTCGGTCATCATCAAACGGAAGCCCTCAGGATTACCGCGTTTCCCCCACTGAGATCCATCCACTACGGGAAGCGTATAAAAAAAACTTTGATTGACGGTAGTTACATCCTTCAGGTATTTGTCCGGGACCGTTTCGTTAAACATGTGGATATCGGTAATACGCAGGCTGCCATTCTCCCAAAGCAGATTGGTCCTGTAAAACCGGCTATTATACCAAACCGTCTTCTTATCGCTCTCACCGAGATCTTTACTTACGGTAAAGGTGGTTGCAGGGGTAACTTTATAAGTTTTTTTAAACCATTCACCTGACTGGGCCATGGTCTCTACACGGACTTTTCCCTCGCTTTTTAGCCGGGCAATGATCGGCATTTGCCATTCCAGCCCTTTTTTCATCGCAGGCCAGGTAAACGAATTTTCCTGGCCTGCCTGCGTATAGTTGTATCCCAGTGAAGGGTCGTTGGCAAATGACTGAAAGAACCAGTTGATCCACTGCTCGTTCCCTCCCGCATGGGAGTAAACCGGCTCCAGTGTGGTTACTGAGCGCCCATCGGCATATTGCCTGATTGGATCACTTCCCAGCATTCTAAAAACAGGGACGGGTAGTTGTTTGTCTGCATGCTGCGCGGGCATGTAGGCGTTAACCCGGCTCGGGTAATACGCCTGGTTCCAGTAACCTCCCCAAAGGGTGAAGCCGTCAGTGCCTACCTGATCTTTGCAATTTGCCGTTGCAACGATCTTATATTTATCATACATGTAATTCAGGGAATGGGCATCTATTACCCACGAGGCGATCGATCTGGGGTAATATCCGAATATTTGCTTAAAATCGGCGAAATAAACGTCAATGATCTTTTCCCGTTCGGCAGGCGTATAGCCCACGGAAAAACCTACGTCGGAGTGCCAGTCCCAGGCATATTTTCCCCGCCATTTGATACCGGCCTTTTCGATGAGCCGCTGCGGCAATTCCCACCAGCCACCGATTTCAAATTCATCCTTTGGCAATGTTTTAAGAAGTTCCTGATAGCGTTTGTCAATCAGGGCGTCATACTGCAATAAAAAAGTACCGCCGAGGTGATATTGCTTCATCAGCTTGATCTGGTTAACTACAGTTTGATATAGCACGTCTTTTGTGACATTGGCGTCACGCGGTTCGATATCCCGAATGAAATTGACTATGTTGACAATTTTCGGAGCGCTCGCCGGTTTTGACTTTTGCGCGAAGGAACGGATGGTAATAACCGAAGCCATTACAACAAGAAAGATGAGCGAAAAAAATTTAGATCTCATGAACACTTGTGTTTTTAATTATTTGTAAATGATGGTTGTACATGATGGGTATTAGCCCTTAGTGGCCGAACACGGAAAAAAAGGGCAAATTATATGATTACTCAATGAGGTGCGGATAACGCTTATCAATCATATTACGTGCCCGAGGTGAAAGAGAATCTACAGGAACCGGTTTATCCTGCGGGCGCGATTGCTTTTGATTAATGGCACCAAACAGGCTCCATTTCCGGGTCATCTGCTTAGGTTCTGCAACATGAAGATCATAACGCGTAAAATCGATAACTTTTTCTGGAGAATTCTTCTTCCAGTCTTTCAATAGAGCCAGGCGAAAATCCTTATTCATAAACCACCTGATCTCATTATTTGCATCCGAGCCGCCAATGCCGGAGCCCCGTTCTTCGAACCTGTAATTGAAACTGTTGCTTTTGTAGTGTTTCCGCCATAGTAAACCAAATTCTCCCTGGGTAATCAATCGGGTACCGGGCCAACGCTGCCTGACAGCGGTTAACCAATTTTTTAATGATGCAGGATCATAGGGCAAACTCAATTCCCAACAATTGGTAACCCAGCCAAAGCCATTGAGTGTAAAACCTTTATCAAAATGAATAGCTGTTGTATGCATCATCTCTTTCAACCCGGTTTCATTACCATATTTACCAATGGTTTCGATGGGCCCAACACCCATGCGGCTATTGAACCCGTCTTTAAAACCCTCCCTTCGGGCCGCAAGGAAATCAACCGACCAGCCATCTAAATTTACGCAATCAATAAAGTCTTTTTTATTTTGCGCAGGTTTACAGAAATGTTCTTTTGATGGATAAAAAGGATAAACTACAGCCCCGTCGCCATCCTGGTTATCAATACTGAACTGGCTCCATACATTCCCCTGGCATACATGTATACCCTCGGATTCCGCAAGATACTGCTGGTTCTTAGCGGACATAAATCCCGCGACGATACTTAACGGACGGTAACCATTGCCCACCAACTTCTCAATAATTTTCAGCGCATCGTGTACATCCTCATTTACCTGCCTGGTTGTATTATAAGCATTTGCAAAATAGGCGCCCGGTAAAAATGTAACATCGTCACCATATTTGTAATGGTATCCCACAACCAGCTTTCTGATTTCCCTGTAATTCGCAGTGGTGTCGTTCAGTGCAAGCCAGCTGAATGACCAGGTTATTTTTCCGCCCGGAAACCCTTCCGCCACAGCATTCCTGAAAGCAATAACCCGTGCCGGCGTATGTAACGCGCGTTCATCTTCGCCAACATTACGGTTTCTCGAAACTTCTATCTGGTTAACCCTGATAACGGTATTAAAGGTGAGAAAACGATTCCCCATCAAGGCCGATGCGTGTTTTATTTTATCGCGCTGAGCTTCCGCAGCTGAGAATGAAATCAGAAGCAAAAACGCCAACGGGAATATGATCTTAAAGTTCATATAGAGATAAGTTTTGACAGCAAGGTGCTGTTGCAATTAAAAGTGGTATACTGACCTAAACATAAAATCAATGGCAAACCAGGGCAATCATAGTTAGTATAATAAATACCGGGCCAGTTAACCAGCCCGATATTTAATAAATTACCATCCCGGATTTTGTTCCAGGGTGTGGCCATTGGCCTGGTAGAATGCAACCTCTTTTGTAGGCAGTGGCTGCAGGTAGTCTTTTGCCGGATCGAACTTTCTTCCCTTCTCGGCGATCAGAAAACCGTTGGCATCAACTTTACCTGCGAAGCTCGGATCATTATAAGGTTTTCTCGTTGCCCAATCCGTGCCGGATATTTTGATACCTTTCACATCCTGTGGCAATTCCGTTTCCGCTGTCTTCCACCTGCGCAGGTCATCGTAACGGAAACCTTCAAGCGCCAGCTCTACAGTTCTTTCACGCCTGATCTCTGCCTGCATATTCAGATTATTGGCAGCTACAAAAGCGGTGGTCAAATGCGGCATTCCAACCCGGTCACGCAGCTTATTGATTGATAGATTAAGATCGTTGTCACTGATCGAACCGTTCTTTTCATATACCGCTTCGGCATAGTTCAACAGTACTTCGGCATATCGGATCAGGTGCCGATCATAATCAAATAAACTATTATCACCTTCACGGCCTGAATTATTGGCTACAGGGTCTTCTGACATGTATTTATAAAGGATATACCCTGTATTGTAGTTACGCTGAGGCGCATCAGGCCAGTTGGCCACTTTTGTTACCGGGAAAAACACGCGGTTGGTCAGCGTCCCGGGTATGATCATTGTTTGTGTCATCCGCGGGTCTCTGTCCTGAAATTCCGAGGTAAAAGTGCTATAGCCGTGGAAAACGGTACCGGCCGCAGTGATTGGCAAGCCATTTTTATCCAGGTACATATCTACCATTTTGCGCGTAGGGTTATAGCCATCCTGGTCATACATATACGGCGCATCATGACCTAAAATATTTCTGGCATATCTACGGTCAAGAATAGTTTCCTTGGCATCGTCCCCTGCTTCCAGGAACAGGTAACGGTAGCTTTGTGCACCGCTGCCGGTGTAAAGGCTGTAAACGCCGCTGTTGATCACTGCCTGTGAGGACGTCACGGCAAGATCAAGATATTTGGAGGCACTCGCTCCTCCTCTTGACTTTTGCCAGGTTCCCTCAAACAAGGCTATGCGTGATGTAAGCGCTAATGCCGCGCCTTTGGTGATCCGGCCGATATCTGGCGACGAAACATCCGATTGCACCGGAAGATCATTTTGGGCGTCAGCCAGGTCTTTTAAGATCAGGTCAGCCGTTTCGGTACGGCTTGACCTCGGGGCAAACAATTCAGGGTCACCCGTTTTAAGCACCTTGGTAATGAGCGGAACCCCGCCATAGATCCGGAGTAATTTCCAGTAATACCAGGCCCTGAAAAATTTAGCTTCTGCCACGTACTTTTTAATTTCGGCGTCAGCATTCCCGGCACCTTTTTCCATAATGTTATTGGCGGAGCGGATATAGTTATAACTTTGAGTCCACGTGTCTGATGTTTCGCCCGGCACCAACTGCCCGTTGCTGGTCGGATTTGGCACGTTAAAGGCGATATCTGATTCGGTATCTTCTTCGCCAAACCTGTCAAGTCCATTATAAAGGTTATTGGCTGCCAGCTTGAAATCAGAACCCGTTTTCCAGAAAGTTGCATCTGTGAGACTGTCCTTTGACACTAGGTTGAGGTCTTTTTTGCAGCCGCTCCAGAGCGTTGCCATAATTAAGATACAAATAACCATAGTCCCTCGTCGCGCCGTGGCTGGATTAACATCAAAAGCACTGATCATTGATTCATAATGAGTTAAATATTTTAGTTTCATCGTGTGTTTCATTTAGAATTTAACATTTAAGCCCAGGGAGTAAACTTTATTGTACGGGTAAGTGCCTTCCTGGCGGTAACCGTCTTCCGGATCGAAGTTGTCGCCGAATGTTCCTTTCGAAAAAGTAAACAGGTCCTGACCACTTACATAAATACGCGCAGATTTCATCTTAATTGACCTGGCTATTGCATCCGGCAGGTTATACCCTAAGGTAATCACCTTGAATCGCAGGTAGGCGACATTTTGTATCGTCTTGGTTGACGCACGGTAATCATACCCTGATACATCATCCCATCCTAAATTCCCCGGCAGGTACCTTGGAAACTCTGCATTCGGCCGGCTGGCGCTGTAGGTTTTATTATAGAAATATGCCAGCGATGGCCAGAAGAACGTGTTGGGCCTGCTGATGTTGCTTTCATAGATCACATTCCTCTTGCCTACGCCTTGTAAAAATACCTGCAGGTCAAATTGTTTATACCCCAGGTTAATGTTGGACGAATAGGTGTATCTCGGCGTGACGTTGCCCAGGTATACCATGTCACCGGCAAGCCCCTTGCTTTTATCACCAAATGCAGTCAGTTTTCCGTCCCCGTCAACATCTTTATACATCACATCCCCCATAGAGACCCTTGCCGGCACATTCTGAAGCTTTTTATAGGCATCGAGTTGCGCCTGCGTTTTGATGATACCGTCATAAACATATCCGAAGTAAGAATTAATGGCGTAACCTTTCCGGGTCTCGACGAGGCCTTCACCATAGTTATCACTGTTTTTCAATTCCACCAGTTTATTTTTACTGTCACTCAGTTGCAACGAGATACTGTAACGGAAATCATTAATCCTGTCTTTCCAGGTCAAAATGGCTTCAAAGCCTTTGGTCACCAACTTTCCCTGGTTACTAGACGGCGGCGTAGCTCCGAAAGTTGCCGGAACAGCGATGTTCACGAGCATGTCGTCATTGATTTTATTATAATAATCGAAAGAAAAACTAAGCCGTGAACGCAGCACTGCAAGGTCGATACCAATGTTCTTATTGGTGATCGTTTCCCAAGTCCTGTCCGTGGAAGCAGGGTTGGCATTGACACCGGAAAGGCCGGCATTTGGTGAGCCTAACGGGTAAACGATAAGATTGCCATTATTGTCCCTCACTTGATTAATTAATGGGATATAATCATAAAGGCCTAATCTGTTGATCTCCTGGTTACCCATTTTGCCGTAGGACACCCTTAATTTCAACTGGTCAAAAATATTCATCGACTTGATAAAATTCTCTTCCGACAGGTTATAGGCTAAGGCTGCGGATGGGAATACAGCGCTCCAACGTTTTGAAGGTGCGAACTTGGAACTTCCGTCAGCGCGGGCGGTTAGATCCAGAATCAGTTTGTTTCTGAAACTGTAGCTTAACCTGCTAAAATACGAGCCAAGCGCCTGATCATTGAGGTTGCCGGTAAAATCTGCATAAGCCACTTTTGTGCGGTCAGCCAGGTTGAGCGTGAATAGGGTGTTATTCGGGAAATTATACCCTGTCGTGGTCTGACCTGAAAAATCGGTCTGTTCCAGAGATGCGCCGCCTGTTAAATTAATCCTGTGATCTGCTCCGAATTCCTTGTTGTAATCAAAATAGACCTGATACAGCTTGTTTAGCGTTTTCGCATTGGTATAAGCCGCAGAATTTGGCGTGTTCCTAATGTCCTGCACACCACCGGTATAATTGCTGCGGGTGATGGTAGGATGGATAGCGGTGTTATTTAGGTAATCCAATCTTACCGCAGTCTGTCCAATAAGCTTAAGTCCCGGGAGGATCGAATAATCGACTTTGAAATTCGTTGCAAAACGGGAAAAGCTGTTGGTTGTTGTACCCCCTTCTGCTAAATAACCCGCCGGGTTTGCGTAGCCCTGATAACTGTAAAACTGGCCAACCTCATTATAGACCGGCGCATAAGGAAATTGCCTGGTTACGTTTTTCAGCGGATTTTCTCCATTGATCTCTGAAGGTGTCAGCGTGTTGGTGTTATCAAAATTAGTACGTGTTTCTACCGACAATTTGCTGCTGATCCGAAAATCGTAATTTAAACGAAGATTATAGCCATCTGACTTATTTTCGCCAAACCGGAGTATACCGTTATCCCTTTTATAACCGGCGGAAATCATGTAATTGTTATTCTCGCCGCCGCCGGATATGGCCACATTGTGGATCTGCTGGGAAGAGCTTTTGTAAACAACTTTGTTCCAGTCAGTATAACCGTAAAAGCCGGGATAGTTGGTTACACCGTAATTCCAGCCTTTATCAAGATCTGGCGGGGCATTGGCTTTAATCTTTTCAAAAACTTCCGGATCAAAGCCGGGAAGGCCGGTGTTTCTCAAACCCTCATCGGCGAATTCGGCATACTGCAGCGTATTCATCATTTTCCTGAGATACATTGGAGTTTTGATCCCGAAGTTGGCGGTATACGTAACTTCCGGAGGGCCTTTTTTACCGCGCTTGGTGGTCACAATGATCACACCGTCCGCGGCACGTGCTCCGTAAATGGCGGCGGCGGCATCCTTCAATACAGTTACCTCGGCGATATCATTGGTGTTAATGGTATTAATATCTCCCGGTACACCGTCGACAAGCACTAATGGTGCGTTCCCGTTTATAGAGGAATTACCACGCACTTTCAGATCAAAGTTGCCGCCACCCGGCTGTCCGCTATTTTTGGCTATAGTTAATCCGGGAATCGTACCTTGCAATGCATCAAAGCTGCTGGTGACCGGCCTGTTTTCAAAGACTTCGGCTTTTACGGTGGAAATAGCTCCGGTGACAGCGCCTTTCGCACGGGTTCCATAGCCTACTACAACAACTTCGCTAAGCTTTGAGTCGATTCTCGACATCCGTACATCAAGGACTGTTTTCCCATTAAGCGGTACCCGCTGGCGCTGGTAGCCGAGATAAGTGAGCACGAGCACCGAGTTCGCCGACGGAACATTAAGCGTAAATGCCCCGTTATTGTCAGATATAACACCGAGCGTAGTACCCTCGACACCGACGGTTACGCCTGGCAGGGCCTCATTACTTAACGAGTCTCTTACTACGCCTGATATTCTTTGTTCAACAACGAAATTGGTTGCCGGGTGCGGCAGTTCCGCATTTTCCCTATGGTTCAGCAGGATGACTTTGTTGACTATTCGATAATTAAAAGGTTGATCTTTGACGAACTGTTCAAGTACAGCTTTAAGATCCAGATCCTTTGCGTCCAAGGTAATAGGCTTCGCCCCTTCGATCGCGGCGTTATTATAAACAAAGTCGTAATCCGTTTGAAGCTTGATCTGTGCAATGACAGTCGAAAGCGGCGCGTTTTTTACGGATAGCGTGACCCGCTGCGCTAAAGTGGTCGCATGCACCTGTAAAAGGGCAAGGGCTATTAAAAGGCATGTGAGCTTCATTTTTAAGATCAGATTGGAAATTACATAGGAATCCCTCCTGAAAAGTAATTCAGTAAATTTTTTATACATTTGAATGTTAGGTTATTGTGTTATTGGATAGCTTCAATAATTAATTACCTGATACAGCACCGCTGACCAGCCAGGAACGGTTCGAACGTTCCTGGTTTTGGTAAATCCTTTATGTTCGTTTTCCTTCTATAGGCGACTCCTTTCTTTTTGTAGTTTGAATTTTTGCATTGGTTGTTGATTTTTCAGGTTTTATATTGGGCTGATGATTGGTAGCATCAGTTACTGACGATTATTTTTCTCCTATCGATTTTAAAATGAACATGCCCCAGGGTTTGCAAACTGCTGAGGATATCTGCCAGGTTGGAGGAACGGGAAAAAGTTCCACCGAATCGTTCGTTATTATTGCCAAAATTCTGATATTCGACGTCAACATTGTACCAGCGACTCATCGACTTCATGACACTGGTGACCTGCTGATCATTGAACATGAAGAATCCATTTTTCCAGGCGATAACTTCTTCCAGGTCTGCTTTCGCAATCGCCAGCTGTCCACTGGTTCTGTTCAATCTTGATTGCTGACCGGGGATGAGAAGACCCGTCGTACCCGAGGTCAGGTCTTTTACTTTGACGCTGCCTTGCAATAAAGTCGTGCTGATCGTCTGCTCGTCATCATAAGCTTTAATGTTGAAATGGGTGCCCAGCACCATGATCTCCTGTCGTCCGGATCGCACCTTAAAAGGCATTGACCGGTCATGTGCCACTTCGAAATAAGCTTCTCCTGTAATGGTAACAACCCTTTCTTTGCCGGTAAACTGCGTAGGAAAAGTGATAGAGGATGCGGCATTGAGCCATACCCTTGAACCGTCGGCAAGGATCAGCGGGTAAGGAGACTGTTCGCCACGGCCCGTTGCAAGGGTGTTACCAGCGTTGGATGTCATTTGATCATTGGCAGTTCCCGTATACGCGACGCCATTGGCGGGGCTAACATTAACCGTTGTTTGACCAAGTTTTCCTAAAGTGGCCGTCATTGATCGGTTCAGGACAATTTTTTTACCATTAGCAAGCGTCAAGGTGGCCTGAAACTGTCCAGGTCGAATAGCTGATACCGTTTGCGCTTTTTTAGGAACATAAATTTCGGGCTGCCGCAAAAGCAGTATGCCTGAGGTCACCGCGATAATGATTGCGGCAGCCGCACTAAGTTTGTATACAAGCGTTCTGATCTTGTTTCTGCGGCGGCTGATCGCTGCTTTAATCTGTTGACGAACGAAATCTAGGCGCTCTTCTTCTTTCTCATTGGCGGGGAAATCAGATTTCGCTGCCTGCAATTCTTCGTTAATTAAGTTTTTCAGCACACTTTCATTTGCCGTCCCGAACAGCTGAAAAAGCTCAGACAATTCTGCCTCACTGCAAACGTTGTTCAGAAATTTACGATACAACAGGTAATGGTTCTCTTCCAAGATAGTAGGTCCTTTTATGCTAATACGTTTGTAAAAGACCTGTCATCTACATGGTGCGAAAAAAAATATTTCTAATTTTTTAAAATAATCGGATGGTTATAGATTATTGTGTAATTCCAAACGACAATCAGTTGGTGTACCTTTTAATTTACTCGAAGCAAAGTATACCCAGGACCTAATTCTTTCAGGGAGAGGAAATAACAGGAAAAGTCACATGTTTCGTTGAAAAAAATGCAGAAATGTTGCTAGGGTTAAGCCGTAGGAAATATGATGGGTTTTGAACATGAATGTTTTAACCTTTTTGGTAGCCCTGACAATGTGCACATTGATCGTCGATGTGGAGATGCCAAGCAACTCGCTGACCTCATCATAGCTCTTCCCTTCCTGTTTGCAAAGCCTGAATACGATTTTTTGCTGTTCCGGCAGCCGCTCTATTGCCATTTCAAGAAGTTGGTTAGTTTCCTTAAGGAGCAGATCCGCAGCGGCGTCATCTGAAAGGTCCTTAACAATGTATTTCACCTGGGCCTGAAGTTCCTCCTCCCTGGCTAGCTCCCGGTAGAAATCATAAACCATATTTCGGGCGACCTGGTAGATATAGGCCTTAAGCCCTTTTTCGGGATCTATCAAATAACGTTTTTCCCAGATCTTGATAAAAACATTTTGCAGGATCTCCTCCGCCACGAATTCTACCTTAATCATCTTTAATAATTTACGATAGACAGGTAAGCTGTAACGATCATAAAAGTACTCGAACGCCTTTTCGTCGCCTTCAAGCAGTCTTTTTAACTGAGTTTTTTCCTGATCGGACGTCATCGTTTGTTGAGGCATTAATTGGACGCAAATATCTGATACACCATGATTGTAACTACTAAGTTACAATCATTTGCGTTATTTTTCAAAGTTTATTATGTTCGAAGGTATATAATAATACAGTTGCAACTATCACTATCCGTCTGAGCATTCAATGCTTTAGATAATGAATTGCATTGCTGTGCACATCATCCAAACCGGAATGGTACCAAGTGCCCTCTCCCATACTCTTTATACTGTTAATTAATTGTCGTATCGCTTTAAATTGGCTTTTTACCTGCCTTCGGGTATTAGCAATGTATTATATTGAATAAAACAAAAAAGCCAGAAAATACCGTTGAACCTCTGGCTTTTATGCAAGTATTTGTTTAGTTATAATTGGCGTTTTCGATCTCTTTAAATAGTTCAATACGTTCCCCATAAGTTTCGTTATCGCGCTTACAATTGCTTAATGCTTTATCGATAAAAGACAGGGCCATTTCCTTGTTTTTTAATTTTTTATATACCATTGCCAGGGTTGCATTGTTTAAAGCGTTATCCTTAAATTGAACCGCGTGCTCTGCCCAATCTTTGATAATCGTCCACCCGTTTTTATCAAATTCAAAACGAAGAGCTCCTCCAATCAGGTTGCTTAAAGCAAAATCGTCCTTTTTTTGACAATAAATTTCAGCCAGTTTTTTTCCGGAATTCAGGAAACTACCTTGGTCTTTTGTTTCACAATAATGATTGTTATCGATAGATAGTACCTCTTCATCCGTAAGCTGAACCTGGCGCATTATTGCTTCTTTAGCTTTTTGATAGGCATCATCCGTTGGATATTTGTTAAATTCAACTGCATAAACCATTGTTTGCTTGATGTAGTTATCCACTTTTTCCTAGCCGGCGACTTCACAGAAAGCCTTCTTGTTGTCAACGATATATTTAAATGGCTTCGAATCGGGATCTTCCTCATTCCCGGATACACGGTTAAAGATCAGCTCATTTATCACAGCGGCTTTATCAAAATACTTTCGAAAAATTTCGATTACCAGTTAAAGCAGCTTCGTTACTGCCATCAAACCAGGGTAATTCAAAGCTGATAATACCATTGGCATCAATTACAAATTTTGCAGGAATACCCAATACCTTATGGGTAGAGGTTCGAAGAGGTGGTAATAAATTCATTCCGAGATTTGGATACAGGTAGCAGTTGAATCGTCTGTTTGAATGAGTTGAGTATAAAAAAGGAAAGTGCATGATTGGTCTTTCCTTGTGCTAACGAATTATTACTAAGTTTTCATCTGCAGTCAAACCACAACATAACCAGTTTAGTGCGGTGAAGACACTCGTAGTCTTCGCTTTTTATTTATCTTTCTGGACGATTGTGAATTGGTAGGTACCGGCTGTAATATGAAAGGGTACCTTGTTGTCCGCAGCCATGCCATTTAAATAAATGCTGAGGTGCTTATCCGGTTGCAAGTATAGATCAGCGGTAGAATTCGCAGGAACCGTCACATCGTAAACTAAAGTTTTGCCTTTCCGCGTCCAGGAAGAAATAATAGTTCCGTAAGGCCCGTCATAACTGGCGTTGAAATGATCCAGTCCGTTTACAAAGTTCGGCTTTAGTAAAACGTTTTTAAAACCAGGGTGGCTTTCATCCACATTAATTCCGCCGAGTGCTTTGAAGAACCATGCACCTATTTCGCCGAACATCATGTGATTAAGCGAAATGTCTCTTGCCGCATTGATATCCCAGTTTTCATACAGGGTTGTTGCTCCGTTCACAATCCACCATCCCCAGGAAGGGTATGTGTCCTGCGATGCAAGTTTGTAGGCGGTCTCGCCCTGTCCGTTTTCGCTCAGCGCATTCAGGATAGCTTTTGCACCTAATACTCCAACGTCTATATGCATTCCATCGTTGGCGACCCGTTTGGCCAAATTTGCTGCAAGTTGTTTACGGTATTCTTCCGGAACAATTTTCCATACCAGCGCCATGCTTAACTCTGTTTGTACGCCTTTATCGTAGGTACAATTAACCTTATCAAAGTATTTATCATTGATGGCTTTTTTAATTTTAGCTGCCAACTGTGTGTAATACAATTCGTCCTTTTGATTTCCAAAAAGTTTTGCTGCCTTTGCGAGGATGTTCGCATCGACATAGAAGTATATGGACGAAGTGTATTCCAGCGATGATGTCGATTTAACCGGTACCCAATCACCCCGGCCGAACGTGGTCAATCCTGTCGGGCTTATTTTATTTATATAATTTACGTAGGCTTTTATATTAGCATAGTTGTCCGCCAGGGGTCTGGTATCGCCGTAAAACAGGTAAAGGTCCCATGGAATAATGGCAATGGTACTCGTCCAATCAGTACCGTTGGCTGTGCCGTAGCCCCAGCCGCCTGTAGGAATGATATCGGGCAGCACGCCATTCGGCTGTTGCTCGTCTCGGTGATCGGCCATCCATTTTTCGTAAACAGTAATGCCATCAAAATTGAACAGCCCGGTTTCTACCGCAAAATGTCCGTCGCCCGTCCAACCGTTCTTCTCGCGCTGCGGACAATCGGTAGGGTAGCCAAACAGGTTTGACAAGTAGGAGGCATTCGTAGCCCGCCATAAGTCATCAATTAAGTGATTGGATGAACTTAATCGGCCAACCTGTTCCACATCGCTGTGCATAAAGTAACCTTTAATATCTTCTTTCTCCAACTTTATAGGTTTATTACTGCGCACTTCAACATATTGAAAACCTTTGTAGTTAAAGCTCGGCATGAAGTTTACAGGACCTTTTCCGTTAAGTATAACTATGTCGGTTTGGTACGGATCGCTGGTATCCTTCGGGCGATAGTAAACGTCAATATTGGACATATCTACATGGCCCTTTTTTGCTGCATCCGTTTTAAAAAGGCGTTCCCCATGGGTGAGGCGCACAATTGTTCCACTATCGCCATTTAAGTGCACGCGGGTTACGCCCGCGATATTTCGTCCTAGATCAACTACATAATTGGTGTCGCTGAATTTAACAATGGATTTCGCTGGGATTTCTTCAACATTTCTGATGGGTACCATGACCTGGCTCACGATTTTTTTTGATGGAGCTGCCCTAAAGCCGCTGCCGTTCCATTTACTGTCATCGAAATTTATTGCGTTCCAGCCCGGCATTTCCTGACGGCTGTCATAATGTTCGCCGGTATATATGCTGTTAAACACAATAGGGCCGCTGTGTGTTTTCCAACTTTCGTCGGTAAAGATGGTTTGCATAGTGCCATCATCATAAGTTATTCTAAGATCAAGGCAGAAAGTTGGCCGCTGCCGCCAGGGTGCGCGGTCAAAATTCCATACCGCGAGAGATTGGTGATTATACCAGCCATTGCCCAAAACGACACCAATGGCATTTTCACCATTTTGCAGCTGCGCGGTAACATCATATGTCACATAGAGGTTTCGCCTGTCGAACCGCGTGTACATAGGGTCTAGCCTATGGTTACCGATTTTATGGCCGTTAATGAAAAGTTCATATAATCCGGCCACGGCGATGTAGGCTCTCGCCGAACGTATCTTTTTAATAGCTTTAAATGTCTTCCGAAAATAGGGTGCCTCTAATTTGCTGATACTGCCGCCATCACTTATCCAGGCACCTGTCCAGTTAGTTATATTGATCATACCGGTTTCAAAATACGTGGGTTTACTGTCGGCCATTAAAACACCGTTCTTGTCCCAGGTACGAACCTTCCAATAGTAACGTGTAAAGGGTTCCAGCGTCTTACCTTCATACGTGACCAGGCTTGCTGAAGATCTTATTTTGCCGGAGTTCCAGACAATCCCCGGACCTTTGCTTAACTGGGTACTATCTTTCGATACGATAACCATATAATTAGTTTGGGCGGCATCCTGTCTGCGATCATTCATCTGCCAGGAGAGCCTTGGATGCGGCTCGTCAACACCCATGGGTGAGTGTAGATGTTCACATTTCAGCCTGAAAGCGCCTGCTTGGGCATTGGCCAGGGAATAATTAAAGCACGATAGCACTAAAATGGATAGTATTAGATGAATGCGTGGGAAACAGCGGAATGGCATTTTTTAATTTTAAATATGAATGAAATAGATTATTTGACCAGGAGGCCGCTGATTACCTGCGCATACCAGCGCGCAAGGTAGTCATTGGGATGATTAACGTTATTGCCGGTCATATCCTGGTATCTTTTGCGCTTGAGCAATTCTTCATGGACACCAGTCAGGTCGGCTAACACAACGCCCTTTTTTACAAGCTTGGACAACTCCGCCTTGTAACTGCTCTGCAACCCAGATTGTACAGCATCCGGATTAGGCAGCATCGGCGCGATTAGGATAAACTCCGTCTGGGGATTATCGGCCGAAACCGAATTGATGATACCCTCGATCTGGTCGCGGAACTGCTCTGGCTTAACATTCTCGCTGCCGTCATTCATACCGAAACCAATGACTACGAGGTCCGGGTGATAAGCTGTTACACGTGTTGAAACGGAATCAAGCCCCCATTTGGCGAGTTTACCCGGCACAGAAGTGTTGGTATACGTAACCGGCGCACCGTAAGCACTTCGCAGCCGGTAAACGATAAGTTCGGGCCAGGTCGGCATATAGGGCGCGACGTTTTCGAAGCCGCTTGCATTATAGCCGGTTTCGATGCTGTTGCCATAAAATACGATATTGACCGGCTTCCTGGTGGCTAGTTTACGGAGCGTAAGCGGAAGATTGTCTTCCCGATACGCCGGAACGGGACCGTTCCATGTTTTGCTTTGTTCAGGAATGTAGGTGACGGAGATCTGCCGCGAGCTGAAGTAAGCGTTTTCACTAAACAGCACATAAGTACCGGGTACCTTACCGGCCATCGACAAACCAGGCTTCTTCTCTGCAAAGACAAGGTCCTCTTTTTTCAGAAACGGGATCTTTGATTGTCTGCCCGCGCTGATTTGGCCATTTGCATATTTCCAGTCCCTGCCTTTTACAAAAGCCACACTGTGATCTGCAGAGGTTACTGAGAGAATCTTCCGCGCATTAAAAAGGAGCGTGCCGCTTGCCCGGCCATGATCATTAATCATCTGCAGGCATTCATCGGTAATCGTATCTGCTTTCCAAAAAGGCTGGTTATACTTCTCCAGTTTGACAAACTTATCCCATCGCGGTGCCAGGCCAATTTGTTTAAACGCATCTGAAAGAGCGGTTGCAATGATCGCATTTCCTTTATCTGAAGGGTGTAGTCCGTCGTAGGTAAGATTTACCGCCGCCGGAGGATAAGGATATTCATCATTTTTTGAATCAAAGGGTATGCCAGTTGATTGAGGATAGGTATAATTAACGTATTTGCCGCTCTTGGGGTCTTTAAGACGCTTAAATCTAACCAGGTTCTCTATTTTTAGTAATGGATGATGATACAGGTCGACAACAGGCACATGCTCATATTGACCGATAGCGATAACCGCATTGGCGAATTCTTCCAGTGATTGCCCGTTTTTCTTTTGATAGGAGCCAAAGGCATTATTATTGGCGTCAGCGATATAAACAAAGTCATTTCGCTGCATAGGGGTGATCAGCACGATCTTAGCTTCCGGGTTCAGTTGGCGGATTTTGTTGATGATGATCCGGAAGGAGCCGTACGCCGTTGTATTACCGTTATCATGCTGATAATCCTCCATCTTTCCCACAGGCCTGCCTTGCCACCAGTCATTCGTGCCTAAAAATACCGAGTAAACGTCAGCTTTAACCAAGCCAAGGCGCTCGATATCCCGCGCAATGCCGCCGGATGTCCATCCGTTATGCCCCTGGTTGATATAGCGCAGATTGGGTAATAGTTCCGTTACTCTTGTCAGGTAGCCTTTTTTTACCCTGTTTCCGGTTTCATCCAGATGATCGTTCAAGTAGGTAATGGAATCTCCGACGGCAACCCAGGTCAGTGCTTTTTCTTTAAAAGAACTGAAGATAAATATGACGAACAATATAAACAGATACTTTTTCATTTTGGCATTAATTAATTGCTGAACTTACCAAGGCGAGTCTCTTGTTAATGGCTGATATATGGGCTACTTCAGATAGCGTAATAAAAAAAATTATCGCAAGCCTTATTCCCAAGGAAAAAAAGCGAAAGACAGTATTTGACGGCACGCAAATTTACTATCAACCGATTTTCTGATTCGTTCTTTAAAAACAAATGTAAATGACAAATATTAATTAACTGTGCTGCGGTGTTTAAGTGGACAGAACACAGCCTCGGTGTTTACCGGACATTATGATTTACTCAAAATTGTACATTGGTAAATTACCACGACATAACTATTTCTGTTGTTAAAAAATGAACTGAGAGGCATGTTTAAATGCGGTTAGGCGTCGTTAGATAAAAATTATATGAGCGCAAATTTAAAGCCTGCGGTCTTTTTAATGTTGCTTTCCTCGGATGCAAGTTCCTTTCTTTGTCTTATTCTTTGGTTGAATAGTGTCTGTTTAACCTTATCTAATTAATTGATGGCCCAACCGATCATTGTCATATCGGCACTGCGCGGGAATTTGAAGGCATAAAAATGAAGTTTGTGATATCGGTGTTCAATGGCTATTCCTTCTAAAATTGCGTTATTCATAGAATCAGGTCTGGTAATGTCGATCGATCTCGCTCAAGATCTAATATAATAGCATTTGCGTCTCCGAGCTAATGCCTGCCATAATCATTAATTATCAAATACGTGGCCGTAATTTGATCGACTTTACCTTTGAAGCTAATACTACTGTTATGAATCGCTAAAGAATCGGTTGCCTGCATGAATCATTTGAATTACGTAAATAAGCTCTCGCTGGTACGAATAATTAGGCATCTTTACCTTTTAACGAATAATGTACGTGTTGTGGCGAACCGCGCTAGGTGGCGCAAGCATTTCGATAGCCGACACTAAAGAGTCGGCCTTGATTTTGTTCAGGGATATGATCATTCTTTTCCATGCTTGTTTTCAATCAGCTGAACTGATTGCCGCTGTACATGCCGCCTTTGTAAATGGACGCCTGTTCATCCGTCAAAAACAGAACGAGTTCAGCGCCGCTGCCAGTATCGATACGTATAGCCTCATCCCGGAAGATCAGCCCTTCCTGCTTCTGCAGATACATATCACCATTGATCGTCACTTCGCCCTGGTAAACATATAAAAGTCCGGTCAGACCCGGGGCAGGGAATGCCGGCAACGCGGCATCCGTCCCCGGGGACAGCCTATTGTCATAGATCCAGGTGCGGCTGCTGAACTGAAAGGCGCTGTCCGACACAGGTGAGGCCAGCAGACGCCAATTGTTGTCACTATAAATTTTTTTTAGTTCATTGAAGATCACCTGCGGTTGCAGATCCTTTTCGCCCGGCCGGATAAAGATCTGCAGACCCTCATGCGGTTCTACCGTTCCGTCGATATATTCTTCGTGCTGAAAGAATTTACCGGCTTTCATCAGCATCAGGCGGCCGCTGCTGATTTGTTCCTGAAAGCCTTCGGAATCGAGATGTTCTACCTTTCCCGACCGGAAATAGGAAAGGATCTCATCATTGACATGGGGATGCATGGCAATATGATGCCTGCCCCGGAATGTGGCATGGTCGATACGGCCAATACTGCCAAGTCCGCTATCGCCTTTCCCGTTGACCAAGCCCGGATAGAGCACTTTTATAGGGCCGTGACCGCGGAAAACGTTGCTGTGTATTTTCTCTAACATGATGGGTTGCTTTAGAGCAGCGCCGCTATTGACGGCGCTGCAGATATATATTATTTGAATAACAGGGAATAGATCTCCTCAATGACGATCGGTTTGGCGATCTCGCCTTCCGGCGAAGCCCAGCTGCCGATCAGTTCGGAAAAGAACTGGCTGATGGTGGTGGTACGTACACCCTCGCTTTCCCAGGTGTTGCGCGCCACGTCCTCGGCTATCTGTGTCGGTGAACCACCGCCATCGATTACCACCTGTACGTCAAAGCCATCTGCCTGCATATCGATCGCCGGCCATACGATGCAGACATCATTGGTCAGGCCGGCCATAATGATATTTTTCCTACCGCTGGCGGCTTTCAACACCGCAGCTTTAAACTCCGGATCGTCCCAGGCGTTGGTGATACCCTGGCGTTTTACACGCTCCGCGTACTCCTGCGGTAGAATTTCCTGCAGGTCGCTAATCAGCGGGCCTTGCTGCATTTCTTCCTGACTGGTGGTCAGCACAACTGGGATATGTAGCCCTTTGGCCAGTCTGGCTAAAGCGCGGGCCCGTGAAATTATCACTTCATGCGGGCGATTGGCTGAAAAATTGATGGTTCCTTGCTGGTGGTCGATCAGTAATATCACTGTATCTTCGATTTTGAACTTTTTCATTGCTTTGTATTTTTAAAGATTACAAAGCAAATGTACCGGGCGAAGCGACCGCCGGACGATGACCTTTGTCACGAATGGTTGGTGACAAAAGTCACGGTCTGAACTATCGAAGGGAGCGTGACCGGGCGCGGCTCAGCGTTTCTCTGGCGATGCCCAGGTAAGAGGCGATCTGGTGAGCAGGGAAGCGTTGGACGATCTGCGGATACAACCGCTCAAAGTTCTCGTAGCGCTTGATGGCCGGCAGACTGATAGTATCGTCAACCCGTTTTTGCGAAGCAATATGGTTGTTCTCGCTCATCTGCCAGAACATGGCCTTAATGGCCTGTATTTCCAGCAAGGTATCCAATTGCTCACGGGGCATCAGTAACAGCTCCGTATCTTCCCAGGCTTCGATAAAATATTTAGAGGGAATGCCGTTCATGTAACTGTCGCGGTCAGTGATCCACCAATTCTCGATGGCCAGTTGCAGAATGTGTTCATCGCCCTGCTCATCTACGCTGAACTGCCGGGTTGCGCCCTTGAGAATAAAACCCGTATAAGTGCATACTTTTCCTTCTTCCAGAAAATATTGTTTTCGCCGCAAACGTTTGGGCAACACGACTTCGCGGATCAGTTCTTTCTCCTGATTGGTTAGCAATTGCTTACCGTAATGCTGGATATAGTTAAAAAGCGGTTCGTACATCGATGATTCATCTCCTTAACCCAAAAATAACATTTCAAACCTGCATTCTGTAATTAAGACAAAATTCAGGTCAACAGGGTCTGCAGAACTATTTATTATCAATGACCGAAGTTCTCGACCAATATGATGATTGCAGGTAATGTGGAGTTTTATTTAAGCTTGTTTTTTAATAAATTATACTTAATTTAGGCTTACAATTAGAGTTATTCGCCTCATTGCGTGATTCGTAGAGTGGTGACAAAAAGTTAAAATAAAGCGCTGATAATCAATAATATACAGGGATATATTCCGTTACCTCCCTCTCCGCATAAGGAGAATGATTTCTCAAAATGACAGGGGTGCTCGAAATCGAGCACCCTATTTAATTTAAATGCAATGAATTACATCCCTTTCGGGAGAAAAGGACTTCTTCGTTAACTATAAATTTCTTCTATTTGTATTTTAGAAGCTATTGAAATAATGCGAAGAAACATTCTTATCAGCGCTCCAGCATATGCGGTTTGGGATACTCTTACTCTCCCTCTGTTTATCCGGCAGTGGACATACGATACCCCTGTTGAAATACAAACGGATTGGAAAGTGGGCAGTACAATAATCATTAGTGGAGATCTACATGGAATCCCATTCAATAACTCAGGAACGATCTTGGCCTTTGATCCCGATACCAAACTCATTTATAGCTTTTTAAGTTCCCTCTCCAACCTACCTGATGTTGATGAAAGTTACTGTATATTGGAATTTAATTTGACATTTAAAAAGAACCAAACCAGACTAGACCTCACCATTAGCAATTTTCCCGACGAAGTAATCCGCAAACACCTGGAACTGTATTGGGGCGCAACCCTTGAACTCATCAGACAACAAACTGAAAACCGTCAAATTTAACTCTTTCATCCATTATATGGACTCCAATAACCATCGCATAAATCTAAATTGGTTAGAAGTTTCAAAGTTGCATTCTTTTAAAAAAGCACGGCTTTTTCCCTAAGGCATTTATGAAACTATCTGATTCAAATCATCCAACTTCGCCATCATACACACGCTTCTTATTCTTATATATTTCCCTGATTATTCTGAAAAGTTCCTGCAGGTGTTCTAATAGATTGCCATTCACCCCGCCTTGTCATACAATAGCCTGCTAAAGCATTGATTCTTAGCAGGCTATTTCTTTTTGAACTATCTTCTGTGCATAAATAACCTATATAATTCAATATAAATAGTTGAAAAAGATATGGTTATGAATGTTTGCAAGTTCGAATCCTTTCTTCATGTAAAGTAAGGCATGGTTTGGTTAGTTATTGTAACGCATACCACAATTACCATTAAACTTCCCGTCATTATACCCGACAAAAAAAATGCAAATATATTTGCGCAACTCAAAAGTTGCATATATATTTGCAACCTGAAGGTTGCTTATTTAGTATTATTAAGATGAAACAAGATATATTTCAGGCCATAGCCGACCCTACACGCCGAGCTATTTTGACCTTACTGGCCATTCAGGCTTTGACGCCAAATGTAATGGCCGAAAAATTTGATATGACCCGCCAAGCAGTATCAAAACATATTAAAGTATTGCACGAATGCGAATTGATTAAACCCGAGCAGAGTGGCCGAGAGATCTATTATCACTTTAACGCCAAAAAGATGCAGGAGTTTGACCATTGGTTAGCCCAATTCAGGCAAAGCTGGGAAATTCAATTTAACCAACTCGACCAATTATTAACAACAATTAAAGAACAGAAAAAATGAACAACGATTTGCTATTTGATTTTAACGTTGACAAAACAGCGAAAACGGTTTATATAACCAGGGAATTTAATGCCGGGCAATCTTTAGTATGGGATGCCTTTACCAAAGCCGAACTACTGGACCAATGGGGGGCACCTGCACCTATGCGCGCCAAAACCAAGTATATGAATTTTGAAGTTGGCGGGAGGCGATTTTACGCGATGATAAGTCCCGATGGGCAGGAGCTCTGGGCGGTGCAGGAATTTACATCGATTACCCCGAAAACCAATTTTAAGATGTACAACGCGTTTGCAGATAAAGACGAAAATCGCGAACTGCCGGGTTCTGAATGGGATTACAATTTCAGCGAACAAAATGGCATAACCAAAGTGGACATTACCATTTTCAATGAATCGTTTGAGCGATTGGAGAAATTATTGGAAGGCTTCAAAATAGGCTTCACCATGACCTTGAAAAACCTGGAAGAACTGTTGGCCACCTTATCGTAGAAAACATAAAAAGAAAATTTACAATCACTTTTAAGATTAAAAATTATGAGAACAATTAACCCCTGGATCAACTTCAACGGAAATGCCGAAGAAGCGTTTACTTTTTACAAATCAGTTTTTGGCGGCGAGTTCGCAAAGATCATTCGTTTCAAAGACCTGGCGAGCGCTGAATTTCCGGTCGCCGAAAATGAAGCCAACAAAATAATGCACATTGCTTTACCTATTGGCAAACACAATGTATTGATAGCCAACGATGTTCCCGAGTTTATGGGGCGGGTAAACGAAAACGAAAACAGGTCTAAAATAGCAGTGGCTGCCGAAAGCCGTGAAGAAGCAGACAAAATATTTAACGGACTATCGGCAGGCGGAGATGTTGAAGGGCCCATTGGCGACGGCCCATGGGGTACCTACGCCGGCATGTTTAGAGACAAATATGGTATTGAATGGATTGTGGAATTTGACCCCAATTATAACGGGTAAGTTTAACCGAAGAAAAAAGTGGCACCTTACATGCTCTTTAAATCCAATTTAAATTTTAAAAGTTTCTAAAAACGTCAAAAATGGTATCAAGTGTTCGATTGGAATCCCTCCATCTCCGCCAGGTAAATGATACCAAACTAACAAAAACCTGCAAATAACCATTGCAGGCTTTTGTTTTGGGGAAATCTTATCATACTGCTTTTTTTCCCATCAAACCGCCTATACGGATCCGGAGCGGCAGTTGATTCGATTAATATCCAGGATTTTGCACCAGCTGAGGATTCACACCCAAAATATCTTTACCAATAGGAAATATTTCTGTGTGTTTATCTCCATCGGGCTTTTTATCCCACCAGGTGCCTGTGCTGAATACCCCCCAGCGTATCAGGTCGGTACGGCGACGGTTTTCTCCCAAAAACTCACGCCCCCACTCATCAAGCATTTCCTGATCTGTTAACTGGCTTCCGTCGCTTTTATATAAACTTGCAGAATTTGCAGGATAGTTACGCTTCCTCACCGCGTTTAATAATGCCGCGGCCCCAGCCTTGTCGCCCGACCTGTATTTACACTCTGCAAGCGAGTAATAGATCTCCGACAGCCTGATTTCTGCATAAGCCGATGTTATCCTGTTAGGATCAGGAGTTGGGTAAAGAGGATACTTTAAAAAGAATACTCCTGAGTTATGATCCCCATGGTTCATGTCAGATTCCTTATCGGCCATTTTTTTGCCGGGCTTGGTATCCAGGAACATGCCCACCTGATCGCGGATAAACAAGGGGTAATCTCCTTTATTTCCTTTTACAGTATCGGTTACTATTTTCCCGTTAACATTATGTTGATAAGGCAGATAACCGAATAAGAACATACCTTCTCTTTTGCTGTTACCCAGATTCTTATACAGTTTGAGGCGATAGTCATCAGCGTATTTTTGAAATTTGATCAGTGGCTTTCCTAAAGTAAAATTATATTCCACACTATCCACATCTCTGCCTGGTTGCAGCGCATATTTTGGATTAGCCTGACCAAAATCGGTAAATCCGCAATAAAGGGGTGCTGCATCATAGGTCATAGCGAAAAAGAACATGCCGCCATCGTATTGCCAGTGTGTACGTGACAAGCTGCCCGGGAAACCATATATGGTTTCGGACGCCGTTGTGCTGTTGGTATAATCAAAGGGCGCATCCCAGCGAGTATCTAACGCGTACGCCCCATACTTTCCGTTAATAATGTCCTGGCAAACTGCAGCACATTCGGCAAACTTATCAACCCCGGTATATACTTTTGAATTTAAATACAAACGTACAAGCAATGCGGCCGCTCCGGCTTTGGTCCATCTTCCAATGCCCTTGTCGCCCAAACTCTCACGTGTTGGCAAATCAGGAATGGCTGCTTTCAGTTCCGATTCTATAAAGTTAAAGGCCTCTTGCGGGGGCACTTGCTTATTACCCTGTGTTGAGCTTTTTACATCGGTAACAATCTCAATATTTCTGTAAAAGTCAAGCGCCCTTAAATTAAACCAGGCACGCAGTGTTTTTAATTCGGCCTTAAAATCAGCTAACTCAACAGGAGTAACATTTAGTTTAGCCGGATCTTTGATGCCCTCCATATCCTGCAGAGAATTGGTAGCCAGTGAAATACCCTGATAAAAGGCTGTCCACGCGCCGCTTGTAAACCCGTCGTTAATGGTCCAGGTATGGTAATGCATGCGCTGGTAATAACCACCATCCTGCCAGTCGCCCTGCCGGTTTATAGTGGCAAGTTCATCAGTACAATCTTCGCTGGCTGCATAAATATCATTACCCTGTATGCTCCAATATGCATGTTCAAAGGGCCTTAAAAAATCACGGATCACATCGTCTCTGCGGGTCAGAAACTGATTAACAGCAACTTTATCATACACTTTCTCATCAAGCTTGGTACAACTGCCTGCCAATAACAGTACAATGAGCATTGTGCCCGCGCTTATATATCTTAAATTTTTTATGCGTTTCATCTTTACAAAAGTTAAAGGTTAAAAAGTTACCTGAACACCTAACAGCAATTGAAGCGTTGATGGATAATAATTCAAGGTGGTATTTACTCCTGGTGTTAGTCCATTTACAGGAACAAGGTCTGGATCGCCGCCTGTGTATTTTGTAAATGTGTGGAGATTTCTTCCGGTAGCATATATTCTGAAACGGTGTATATATTTAGATGACACCGGATGCGAATACCCTAATGAAACATTATCAATTTTTACGAAAGAACCTGATTCAAGAAAATAATCGGAGGCTATGGAAGTGGTAGAAGAATTAGTAAGCTTAGCATATTTACTATTGTTATAGGCAGAAGTAAGCACATTGGCATCTGCCTGGGTAGATGGTGTCCCGATATAAAAAGCAGGAGTATTAAATACTTTATATCCAAAATTCCCCCGTAAAAATATACCCAGATCCCAATTATCATATCTGAAAGTATTACCCAGTGAGGCAGTCCATTTAGGCAGTCCATTACCCACAAACTGCTTATCATCATTACTGGCCTTATTGGCAGTTACTATACTCCCATCTTTTTTATAAACCAGCAGCGCCCCGGTATTATCAACCCCTGCCGATTTAAAGGTGTAAAACTCCCCGATCCTTTCGCCCTCCTGAATACGTTGAATATTACCGGGACTTCCAGGTGACGGTAAGCCAGCTACATCCTGAAATGGAGCTCCCTGATAAATATCATTGGAGAATGAAACAAACTTATTATTATTTAATGCAGCTGCAAAAGAGATGTCATATTTAAACTTCGGCCCCTTCACGGCACTTGCATTCAATTGTATTTCAAAACCTGAGTTTTTTAAGGTGCCTACATTTGCATAGGTTTGTGACTGAGGATTTGGCGGTACGGGTACGTTATAACTGCCCAACAGATCTTTATTGGTACGGATATAATAATTCAACGACCCTGAAAGCCGGCTATTAAATAAATCAAAATCGAGCCCTACGTTAAAGTTTACGGCTTTTTCCCATCTTAAATTGGGGTTAATATTCTGCGACGGGCCAAATACCTGGTACGAGGTACCATCAAAAGGGAAATAACCATAGCCACCATACAAAAGTAACGACTGATAGCTTGCGAAATCCTGGTTACCGGTTACGCCGTAATCTGCCCTTAATTTCAGGTCATTGAGCCACGAGATTTTATCTTTCAAAAAACCTTCGTCCGAAATTCTCCAGGCTGCCGATGCAGCCGGGAAATTTCCCCATTTATTATTAGGACCAAATTTGGAAGAACCTTCGCGTCTTAAGCTCGCGGTTACAATATATTTATTATCATAAGTATAGTTTACCCTGCCAAAAAAAGCAATGAGCGTAGAGCCGTTCCTGGTTGAAGAAACAGCCCCTTGCCCGTTACCTTTATCGCCCCCGTTATAGGCACCTGAACCTAAATTATTCCACAGAAAAGAGTCGAATGGAAAATCATAATTACTGGCCTTAAACTGTTGGTAGTCATATAAAGCATATGAATATCCGCCCAACAGCTTAATATCATGCTTACCAAAACTTGCAAAATAGTTAGCTGTCCATTCCACATTCTTCACATCATTTTCAATCTGCTCTTGTGAAGCATAATTTGTTTTATTAACAGGGTTTGAATGCAAAATAGTGCTAAGTGTGGAGGGGCTGAAGTTGAGATTTTTAAAAGAAGAACTTACTTCCGAAACTGTAACAGCGGTATTTAAGTTCTTTAAAATATTCACTTTAAAAGTACCGTTCATATCCAGCTCTTTAATCTCCTGTTGTGCCTGAATGAGTTTGGCATTTTCAACCGGGTTATTAGAAAAGAAACCCGTATTTATAAAGTTATACTGACCTGTACTGTTATATATTGGCAATGTAGGGTTAAGTGTTAGGGCATTATTAAAACCACCGTAATCGGCGGTGTTTGTATTGGCATATCTCGGAGCAACATTCAGGCTCACGGTAAAAACATCATCTGCCGAGGTATGATTAACATTAACCCTGGCACCATATTCCTTTTTATTAGCCCTGAGGTCAATTCCGTCAGCATTCCTGTAATCGGCTGATGCAAAAAAGTTGGTTTTACCCGAGCCTCCTGAAAATTGAAGGGTGTGCTTTTGACTAAATGAAGGCGAATTGCTTACCGATTTTAGCCAATCGGTATTTCCCCCGTAATCCTGCCCCTGCTTATTATCAACCCTGTTTTTGATGAAATCATCTTTAGAAAGCATCTGTAATTTATTGGTAATATAATCAAAACTGGTATAGCCATCATAAAATAAACTCGACTGAGATGTCCCCTTTTTAGTAGTAATTATAATAACACCATTACTGCCCCGGGTACCATAAATGGCCGATGCCGCACCGCCTTTCAACACATCAATTGATTCAATATCGTTTTGATTGATATTATCAATGTTACCGCCAGGCACATTATTAATAACATACAAAGGCCCCAAACCTGCATTACGGGATGAAACCCCTCGCAACTGAACGCTGGGTGTTGAGTTTGGATCGGCAGCCGCAGTATTTGAAATTGTAAGTCCCGGCACTTTGCCTTGTAATGACATTAAAGGGCTATTGCTGGCAACAGAAAGCAGCTCTTTTGAAGATACGTGCGTAATAGCGCTGGAAACCTCTTTCTTATCAAGGGTTCCGTAGCCTACACTTACCACAACTACTTCTTTCAGCGTTTTCTGATCAGTTTCCAGCTTTATATTTAAAGCTGTAGCATCAGTTACCCCCACTTCCTGGCGTTTGTAGCCAATAAAAGAAACTACCAGAGTGTTTACTGACCCAGGGATGGAAAGTTTAAAATTACCATTGGTATCGGTATTGGTGCCAATCGTTAATCCTTTGGCTGCAACAGTTACGCCGGGAAGTGGCGAACCGGTTTCTAAGTCTGTTACTTTACCTGTAACCATTTTGTTTTGTGCCATGGTGGGTAGCACAAAAAAGCATAACAAGGCAAAGCAACTTAATAATCGTAAAATTTTTACTTGCATAATTGTTTGGTTAATTGGTTTATAAACACAAGCATTTACCATTCATCGCTGCAGCCGACTATTGGTAATGCTGGCACCATCGTGGCGCTTTTAAATTGGCAGGTCAAAGTAAAACATGAATTGGGCATGTTACTCAGCAGGCATATGCCTTGAGGCTAAAAATCTAAAAAAATAAGTAGCTATATAATTGATAATTAATAATATATATTTTTAATCGGGGCGAAAAATCTAAGCAATTTCAACAGATTTTAGCCAAAAAAGGCTATCAAACCCGCCTTGTGAAATGATTAGAATGCCTTAATCATTTGTTAAAATGTTTTCAGTACAGTTCTACCCGGCAATAAATGGTGATTTTTCCAAATGGTTGAATTAAATTCGGAGGGAGAAAGATGGTTAAACATTGCCCGATACTATTACACAAAATTTGCGCACAGCCTGAATTCAAAAACCTGATCTGCGATGAAAATTAAAATACTTTTTATTAACTTTTTTTTGCTTGCCAGCTCTGGTGGTTATTCGCAAGACGTAAAATCAGATAGTCTTTTAAAAGTTTTAAAGTTTGAGCTGGCCAGAGAAAACTTTCACGACCTCAACAAAAAAAAGCGAATAAGCCTGTTGCAGTATCGTTTGCTTCATACCGATACCGCCAACTTTGATGCTCAATATGATCTTTATTCCAGGATATCCGACGAATACCATTCCTTTAAATTTGACTCAGCATATACTTACGTCAAAAAGATGATTGATCTTTCCGTGAAATTTAAAAAAAAGAAAAATCTGATTCAGAGCGAAATCCTGTTGGGAATCACCTTATTAAATTCGGGGTTTTATAAAGAGGCCTTTGACGTAACGGAAAAAATTGATACCAGCGGTTTAACTAATGCGCTTAAAACCGATTACCTGGTTTTACATGCCCGATTAAATGCAGGGATAGGCGATTATGACAACGACGCTCATTTTTCAAGGATATATTACAAACAATCAGCAGATGATTTTAAAAATGCTGAAATTTCAACGCCTCCAAATGAATTCGAAAAAACCATTAACCTGGCTTTTCTTCCTGATTCGATGAAAAACAATAAGCTGACTCCGCAGTTTTTCTACAACTTAATTATGAAGCGTCGTATGCCTGAACATAGCGTAGCTATGGTTGCTACCCGGATCAGTTATGCATATACAGGTCAGAATAAAATACTTTTTCTTGCACTTGCTGCCATCAATGACATTCGCTCCTCAACCAAAGAAACCCTGGCCGTATTTTTACTCGGGCAGGAATTATTTAAAATGAATAGCACTGCTGATGCCTATATTTTTATGCAGGAAGCAGCAAAGAATGCCAAATTTTATGGGGCAAGAAACCGAGCTGTACAGATAGAGTCTATTCTGCCCCTTGTTGCAAGTAAGCTGATTGACGAGAAACAACATGAAAAAGACAAGCTGCTCATCGGGTTTCTGATTTTTGTGATTGTTGCCGTTTTGTTGTTTTTCCTGCTTGTTATTTACCGAAAACAAATGCTGCGGATAAAAGCTAATGAAGTGGTGATAAAGGAAAAAAATAAGGAACTGGAAAACGTAAACGGAAAGCTTTGGGAGTCATCGAAAATAAAAGAGGAACTTATCGGACTGTTCTTTAAAACGTGTTCGTCATATATCAGAACACTCGATAAAGTAAAGCGCAAAACGCAGCACAATATTAAACTTGGGAAATATAATGATGTAAATACAATTCTAAATAATATTCACATCGAAGAAGAGAAAGGGCAATTATACAATACACTTGATACCGTCTTTTTAACGATGTTCCCCAATTTCATTGCCGCTTTTAATGGGCTGTTAAAAAAAGAAGATCAAATTTGGYCAAAATCTGGTGAAACACTCAATGCAACGCTCAGAATATTCGCGTTAATGCGGCTAGGGATAAATGATCTTGAGGCAATTGCCAAAATATTGGATTACAGCGTTAGCACAGTTTACACCTATAAAATGCGCATTAAAGCAAAAGCATTGGTTCCTGCAGATGATTTTGAACAGAAGATCATGGATATCAAGTTTATTGATAACAGGGGCACTAATTAATAAAGTACGCTTTGATTTAAGGGAAACGGCGAATTGCAAAAATGTTTTAACTAATTCATATGAGACTATACTTCACCTTAGCAGTCACCCTTTAAAGCATAGGATATAAGGCAGTTATAAATCTTCTGAAAAGAATAGTATATTGCTGTTGTTAACCAATTTTATATTAAATGCTATCACCAAAAGCCAGAAGGAATATCTTTCGTATCATTCCTTTCGGTATGATGTGGCTGGTATTCAGCATCGTTTATACACTGCTGGAAAGAGGTTTACTTGGCAACCTTAATTATTACCCTTCAACAGGGAACACATACGTTTTTACAAGGAATATTTTCACGACACCACTCTCCGCTTTAATAACCGGCATATTGATTGGCACACTTGAAATTGTTTATTTCAGCAAATGGTTCATCAAAAAAAGCTTCACTAAAAAAATCCTGTACAAGTCTCTCATCTACCTGGTGATCATTTTATTGTTTCTCATCACAACATTCATCATTACAGCGAATGATATGCCTGCTGCAATTACCCATAAAGATTTCTGGTCTGATGCGTGGGCTTTCTTTACTGACTATTCTATAGTGAGTGTTTCGGTTTACATTGCTTCCATCATTGTGGTTACACAATTTTATACGGAAGTAAGTGAAAGCATTGGTCCGGGGGTATTGAGTAATTTCTTTTTAGGGAAATATCACAGGCCGGTGGAAGAAGAAAGGATATTTATGTTTCTTGACATGAAGTCTTCTACCCAAATCGCCGAAAATCTGGGTCATATTAAATACTTTGAAATGCTGAAAGAATATTTTTATGATTTATCTGGGCCGGTGATCGATCATGAGGGCGAGATCTATCAATATGCGGGGGATGAGATGATCGTGTCGTGGAAACTAAAAAACGGCTTGAAAAATAATAATTGCATTCGCTGTTTTTTTGCAATGAAAAAATCCTTAAATGGTCAGGCTGAGAAGTACAAAGAAAAATTTGGATTGTTACCAAAATTCAAAGCCGGATTTCATTATGGGAAGGTAACCACCGGGGAGATTGGAGTCCTGAAAAAAGAAATTATTTTTACCGGTGATGTATTAAATACAACAGCCCGTATACAAGGGCTGTGTAATCAATTGAATGTTGATATTCTTATTTCTAACGACCTCTTAAAAAGACTTGCGCTTTATCCTTTATTTCAAATAAAATCGCTGGGAGAAAATAAACTAAGAGGCAGGGGCGAGAAAGTTGAATTATTTTCGGTCACATAAAATACCGAAATAACTATGGAAACAATCATTGCGAAAGATACCCATCAGAGGGTTTAGAGATACCTGGTCAGTTTGGCTAAGATCGAAGTCATTTTAGAAAAATCGGAGAAAAATTTGCGTAGTTAAATAACTACATTTATATTTGTAGCCAAATAGCTACACGATGAACTTAAGACGAGACGTATTTCAAGCCATAGCCGACCCAACAAGAAGGGCTATACTGCTGTTGGTTGCAGCGCATTCGATGACAGCAGGCGCAATAGCCTCAAACTTTGACACCGCAAGACCAACAGTTTCAAAACACCTTCAAATACTTACCGAGTGCGAATTACTTAAACAAGAGCAAAACGGCAGGGAAATTCACTACCATATTAATGCAAAAAAAATGAAAGAAATAGCAGACTTTATTGAACCATTCCGCGAAATGTGGGATGATAGGTTTAACAAATTGGAATCCATAATGAAAAAATACCAGTCAAAAAAATAACCTGCTATGGAAAGAAAAACAAAGATTAATGCCGAAGAGGGCAAACAGGATTTAGTGATTACAAGGGAATTTGATTTGTCGTTGGAATTACTTTTTAAAGCATATGAAGAGGCCGAAATTGTTGAGCAATGGATGGGAACTAAAGTGCTGAAACTTGAGAATAAACAGCACGGCGGTTACCGGTTTGAAACATCAGATGCTAAAGGAAATGTGGTACTCCGGGCAAATGGGACAATCCATGAGTTTAGCCCGAACCGGAAAATCACCCGGACATTTGAAATGGAGAATACGCCTTTTGGCGTACAGCTGGAGCTGCTTCAATTTGAAAAACTTACTGACGATACCAGCAAACTCAGCATACACGTAATATATGAATCGGCTGCAAAAAGAGACCAGTTGCTGAAGTTGCCTTTTGCTCAGGGCATAAACATGGCGCATAACCGGTTACAAGACATTGCAGGTAAATTAAAATAAGGCATCATTAAAAACAAACTATAACAATGGCACACGTATCAATTTATTTAAATTTTATGGGCAATGCCGAAGAAGCATTTAACCATTACAAAAAGGTTTTCGGAACAGAATTTTCAAATCCGGTAATGCGGTTTAAAGACATGCCGCCTCAGGATGGAGCACCACCATTACCAGAGGCCGACAAAAACAAAGTAATGCATGTTGCGCTACCCATACTTGGCGGCTTACAAATAATGGCAACCGATATGCTGGAAAGCATGGGACAAAAACTGATAGAAGGAAACAATTTTACCATCAGTTTAAACCCAGACACCGGAGAAGAAGCCGACAGATTGTACAAAGAGCTATCGGAAGGCGGAACAGAAGCAGTAGCGCCACATGATGAATTCTGGGGATACTGGGGCACTTGCAAAGACCGCTTTGGCATCCGCTGGATGTTCAATATTATTAAACAGCAGCAATAATCTGTCATTCTCAGTGTCTGCAGGTTTGACCTTGCAGGCACTGATTATAAATCATACAATCTAATAAAAATATTATCTTATGACGAAGAGAAATAAAATTATCTATTGGATCGCTACCATCTGGCTTGCATTAGGAATGCTGTCGACTGGGGTAGTACAATTATTCAGAGCGAAAGCAGGACAGGGAGGGGTAGACAGTATTATACATTTGGGTTACCCAGTTTATTTTCTGACAATAATGGGTATTTGGAAGTTTTTGGGAGTTTTAACAGTACTTATTCCTAAATTTCCTTTACTAAAGGAATGGGCTTATGCAGGCTTTTTCTTTGCTATGACGGGAGCAATATTTTCGCATATCGCAACGGGCGATTCGGTTAATGAAATATTTCCGTCGTTGCTATTGCTGATCCTTACCATAGTATCATGGTATTTCAGGCCTGCCGATAGAAAAGTTATTTTAGCTAATGCAACAATAGTATGAATCCTAATGTTGATAAAAGTTGATAAAATATGAAGAGCAATAAAAAGAAGTTGTCGGCAGAGCAACACGAAGAACTACTCAACACATTGAAAGCCCGTTTTGAGAAAAACATGAACCGCCATAAAGGTATTGAATGGGCTAAAGTACAGGCAAAGCTGGAAGCTAATACTGAAAAACTGCGGTCGCTTGATGAA
Source organism: Mucilaginibacter sp. P4_E8 (assembly GCF_056401495.1). Classification (NCBI taxonomy): domain Bacteria; kingdom Pseudomonadati; phylum Bacteroidota; class Sphingobacteriia; order Sphingobacteriales; family Sphingobacteriaceae; genus Mucilaginibacter; species Mucilaginibacter sp. P4_E8. The sequence continues at coordinate 38,242 of NZ_JBFUJG010000014.1, read as the reverse complement.
ATGGAAATAACCGGCGGCGAACCGGATGTTGTTGGTTACGATAAAAAAACGGACGAATACATTTTTTATGATTGTTCGGCAGAAAGCCCTAAAGGCCGCAGAAGTGWTTGTTACGACCACGAAGCGCTGGAGGCAAGGAAAGAACATAAACCAGAAAATAGCGCAGTTGAGATGGCAGGTGACATGGGCATCGAGCTTTTAACGGAAGAACAATACCGGGAGCTGCAGAAACTTGGAAATTTCGATTTGAAAACATCAAGCTGGGTAAAAACACCTGCCGATATTAGAAAACTTGGCGGAGCCATTTTTTGTGACCGTCGCTACGATACGGTCTTTTTGTATCACAACGGTGCAGAATCTTACTATGCCGCCAGGGGGTTCCGTGGATCGTTACGGGTCTGAATTTTGCACGCACAGCTAAATAGAATAACATGAATCCAAAGGTTGATTTTTATTTTAATAAAGCCGGTAAGTGGCAGGAAGAATTGGAGCAATTGAGAATAATCATTCTTGATTGCGGGCTCACCGAAGAATTGAAGTGGGGTTGTCCTTGTTACACTTTTCAGGAAAGTAACATCGTTTTAATACATGTATTTAAAGAATACTGCGCGCTTCTGTTTTTCAAAGGTGCTTTGTTAAATAATGCCCATGGTATTCTGATCCAGCAAACGGAAAATGTGCAGGCGGCGCGCCAGATCAGGTTCACCAATGTGCATGAAATAGTGGAGATGAAACCCATCCTGAAAGCCTATATTTTTGAAGCCATTGAGGTTGAAAAAGCCGGTTTGAAAGTGATTCTTAAAAAGACCGCAGAATTCGCCGTTTCCGAAGAGTTTCAACATAAATTAGATAAAATACCTGCCTTGAAAACTGCTTTTGAGGCATTAACACCGGGAAGGCAAAGAGCATACATGCTGCATTTTTCTTCACCCAAACAATCTAAAACCCGAGAGGCAAGGGTTGAAAAGTATATACCGCAAATCCTCAGCGGAAAGGGATTGGATGATCAGTAATTTCTTTAAAACAACGGCCTGCCCTGCATGGCATTGTACAAAAGCAGGGATACCAATACAAAATATACTGCTGCAAAAATGATGACCGCCCGCGCATTTTTAAATCCGGTAAAAAATGCAAATAAGGGCACAATTTGTAAAGCGTGTATACCCATAAAATGAGCTATCCGTAAGTCCCCGGCTATCCGGCTCCAGTTAAAAAAAGGCAGGCCCTGTCCGCCGTCGCTGGCGCCAACAGTGTGCGCCAGCCGGGATGCCATAACACCACCTTCAAAAGCAAAAATGCCAGCCATAATTATCCCTAAACGGATACTCCACAATAAAGCCGCAGGTATTTGCACAGCTTTCACTTTAAAAAACAGGAGCCCAATGTAAAGCGCAAATAGTGTTTGCAAAGCAATAACTATCCCCATCAAACTAAATACCAGGCTGTTATAAAGCCCGGCAACGTTGTAATGTGATAGCTGCCCTCTTGCGGCCTGTGTGGCAATACAAAACATCTCGAATGTGAGGGCAAATACGCTAAAGTTAATGAACCGTTTTCTGATCCGCTCAAAAGGCAGGTATTGCAAAAACAAAGGCCACGTTAAGCTGTAAATAGCTATGGATAAAGCAAACTTCATTGGCTTTATCCATAAATTGATCCCCATCAGCTGCCGCTGATCAAATTGAGAAATGATGAGCAGTAGCGCAAACAATGCAAAATGCGCCAAACCGCAATAATAAAAAGCAGGACTTATATTCCTGATCCGGGTGAATAAGCGTTTCATTTGGTAGTTTTAATTTTAATGATGCTTTGATAAAGCAGGTAGCCGCATGGCCCAAACATAAATGTGAGTACCAGGCAGGGAATTACTAGCCAATGCGAAACCAGCTTTGTTTGTGCCGACCTGATAATGGTAAAACCTATCAGCAGATCGAAAGCCAGGTAATGCACCCAGCCTGCAAGCAACAGGTTGTCATTAGTAAAAAGTATGCGAACCTCCTGCAAGGAGCCAAAGCCGCCGCCATCTATCTTGAAAAAACCGGCGATATAAATACAATAAACCAATGATAACAGTAAGGGCACAATAGCATGATCAATTAACCAATGCGTTACTTTCCATTTTGGAAGTACTATTAATAACAACCACTGCAAAGCAGCCACTGCACCAACGGTCGAAAAAACTTGTTCTGTACCCATATTATTTAATTTGATTATACCTGGTATGCCCGTAAAATGTACAACATAAAACTAGGGAAACCCGCACAGCTACAAAATGTTATGAGGTTAAAAAAGGAAACGGTTTTATTAACTTAAGTTAATTTTTGGTATTGAAAAGCTTAGCCCGGATGCGGCTGAGGCTTTGAGGCTGGATGCCTAAGTATGATGCGATCAAATGCTGGGGTAATCTTTCAAATATATGTGGCTGGGAGCTTAACAATTCAAGGTATCTGTCTTCGGCCGATTGCATCATTAAATTGCGCTTTTGTTTGGCAGCACTAATAAAAAGGCTTTCGGCAATAATGCGCCCAAACTTTTCAAAGCGCTGGCTGTGCTGGTATAAAGCCTGCATATCAGCATAGCTCAAGGTAAACAGCTCACAATCTTCAAGGGCTTCAATAAAATCGGGGGATGGAACCTGCAATAAAAAGCTTTCGTAATCGCCAATCCATTCGCCTTCAAAAGCAAACCCAATGGTGTGGTCGCCCTTTTCGCTCCGCGAAAAATATCTTAATCCTCCTTTATTTACAATGGCCATACCTTTACAAACCTGGCCTTCTTTTAGGTAAAAAGAATATTTTTTTAAAGTTACTGGTTTAAGCCTTTGCATAAACAAAAAAAGCTCCTCATCGGTAAAATCAACAAGGCTACGTAATGATTGCGTGATAACTTCGTACATATTGAATGGGCAGGCAATAGCAGCTATATCAAATATACATGGATAATCGTAAAACCAATTCACGATTTGTGAATTTAGAAATAGACCATTACCTGAGTTTGTGCATGGTCACGCCTTCGGCTTCAGAATGGTTAATACCACCTATCCCTGTATACATGATGTTAATCAAGGCTTTTTATTTGGCACTGGTATCTTATTAAGCAAGGCCTTGGGCGAATATCCGAAGTGGCTTTTAAACGCGTACGAAAAATGGGAAAGATTCTCAAAGCCTGCTTCAACATACACATCAATGGGTTTTCGTTGCTTTTCTGTTAGCTGATAATACGCCAGTTCCAGCCGTTTTTCTGTCAGCCATTTTTGGGGTGTGGTATTAAAGGCCTTTTTAAAATCCCGTCTAAAAGTTGCCAGGCTGCGGCCGGTAAGGTAACCGAACCTATCCAATGTCATGTTGAACATATAATGCCGCTCCATAAAGTCGGTAAGATTTATTTTGCCTGGTTCCTCGAAGTTAGCCAGCAAACCGTCCACACTTTTATCAATTGATCTTAATATGCTGATGGCTTCTTCAATTTTAATAGTGGCTATATCCGGAGGCAGGTTTTCGCCTAAGTCGAAATAGGGAATTAGCGATGCAAGGCAACTTTCCAATAATGGATGCTTTGAAAAACTATACACTTTTTTAAGCGGTTGTACCTTGCCAATAGCTTTATGTCTGGAGTAAAAATCTTTTAACCTTTCTTTGGTGAGATGCATCGCAACAGCCTTGTGTGGGTATCCATCCTTTGGATAATTAATAATTGTAGCCAGTTGGTTACGGGGGATAAGAAAAATATCGCCAGCATTGAAAATAAAGGTTGCATCAGCCTGGATAATTTTCGTTTCGCCCGAAATGAACCAAACCAGCATGTGATGTTCAAACATTACTTCTGTTTTAAAGACCTTACCTTTAAATTCAGAAAGCTTAATGTCAGCGGTAATATATTTTGTTTCAAACTCCATTTATTCAATAGTAAATTTACAAAATAAAACAAGCCGAATAAATGTGTTCGGCTTGTCATAACAAATCTGTATTATCATGTATATCAGTTGGCGGGAAATGGCACACCCGTCATTTCTTCGGTTAATGCCCATAATTTTTTCGCATTTTCAGCATCAACCGAATACGGTTTTACTCCTCTCAGGGATGAAGGATCATCATAATTATGTTCAATATTTCCTTCGTCCAATTCGGCCACATCTGCATTCTCGCAGTAAACACCGCCAATGCCGTTTAACTGAGGACTGGTAGCACACCAAACCGATGTGGCTGCACCCTGCTCTACATTTTTGAGTTTGGCAGCTACTTCTGGTTTTATATTTCCTTTTTCATCATGAGTGCCCATTTGCTGAAATAAAGCCATGGGAGCAACACGCCCCAGGTCGGTACCAATTACTGATCCGGGATGCAAAGAAAAAGCCCGTACACCAAAAGCTTTGCCGCGATAGTCAAGTTCTACCKCGAAAAGATTATTGGCTGTTTTGGATTGTCCGTAACCTTGCAGTGTTTCGTACTCCCGGTTCATGAAATTTGGGTCATCAAAATTAAATGGAGCCATCTGATGACCGAATGAAGATACATTGATCACCCGGGCGCCATTTGCTTTCTTTAACGCCGGCCAAAGTTTTGCCGTTAGTTGAAAATGTCCCAAATGGTTGGTAGCAAGCTGCGATTCATAACCGCGTTTATCGCGCTGCAATGGCACCCACATAATACCGGCATTATTAACAAGGATGTGAAGGGTGTTATTTGCAGCAAGAAATTTATCTGCAAAAGTATTTATAGATTCCGGATCCATAAGGTCCATTTCCTCAATCGTCACATTATTCACATCCTTTAAGTTGTTTGCGGCCTTATGGATATCACGCGCCGGTATGATCACTTTCGCCCCTGCAGCTACAAAAGCTTTCACAGTTTCAAATCCTATACCCGCATACCCTCCGGTAACAATAACTGTTTTACCATGAAGATCAATTCCTTTTATAACATCGTGAACGGTCGACGTTGTGCCAAACCCGGAATTAACAGGTTTCTGTAAAATTCCGTTGTAATTATCTTTCAATTTCATCTTTTAAATTTTTAAAAGACAAAACTAACGACACTATAATAAAGTTACTTTGTTTAAAACGTCAATTTACTTTGTTTAAAACGTCAATTTTCAATCTAAGGTCGAACAGCCCAGGCCAACCCGTCTGCTCCGCGTATAGCGATATGCCCGGTTACTTCTAATGTCTTTAGGTTTATTACAGCCACATAGTTATCGCCGGTGCAGCCAATAAACGCACGTGCTCCATCATCGTCTACCAGGATGCCTGCCGCGCCACGACCAGTATTCAAGCGTTTCAATTCCTTGTGCGATACCGCATCATAAATAAACAGATCGCCGGTTCTCAGGCTCGTAATCAGCACACGCTTGCCATCCGGCGTAAATTTGAGCCGGTTGGCCCCCACAGCCTTCGCGTCAATTTTACCGGTTAACTTTTTGGCGGCGATATCGATGATGGAAATGATCCCTTCGTCAGCACCTGCGGTCCACAATTCACGGCCATCAGGCGATACATCAATCCCCTCAGAACCTTTAGCCACCGGAATAACGGTCTGTGCCCAGTCATGACGCGCCGGAGGCACAACCCCCGTCGGAGAGGTGGCAGGCTTGATCAGGCTATCTGTCAAAATGCTTACTGTTCCTGCCGTAACGTTTGTGGTGTATACCTTTTTCCCATCGCTGGTTACGTAAATCATGTGCGTTCTGGCCTGGCCTGTTCCCATGTTCCAATCGAGTTTACCCGTTGCCGGGTCATAACGGCCAACGGCTTTAGAACCTTCGGCACTAAACCACACCTTACCATCGGCAAACGTTAGCCCATGCGGTCCCATCAGTGGCCTGGTATCAATAGTGGGTAAAGGTTTTTGCGCTACAAGGTCGATCACACTAAGCTCGTGCAAACTCCCACCGCCGTAGATCGAAACATAGGCTGTCTTTCCGTCAGCCGACGCGATAACCTCATGAGGATCGGAACCCACAGGAACACGTGCGAGAACCTTCAGCGTAACCGGGTCAATGATCGCCAGAATATGATCGCTTTTTGAAAGCGCAAGCAGGGAACGCTTTGGTGTTGACTGCGCGGCGCATCCTGTTGCCGCAAAAACTAATGGTATGCATAAAAAGCTCAAAGCAAGTAATTTGATCAAGCTGATTTTTTTAGCTTTAAAGATTTGGTTGTACGAGGCTTTGTCCATATTATTCACAGATTAGAGAAACAGGTAATATTGGTTTATATATAACTACAGAAGCCGATCATAAGCAATGACCATTCTCTAAAACAAATATACTGAACCTCAGCTTGTTTTATCTTTTTTGCATTATTTTACCTCCTGAATACCCCAAAGCTTAATTTGTTTTAGGCCGAATGATTAACCTTTAAGCAGTACCCGATCTTTTAATATTCAACTACTCCTGGTTAAGAGATTTTGCAATGCGAAATCCAAGGTCATCAATTTTAAAGGTTGGGTGGCTACGTCTGCGGTTGGTTGCTATACAGCCCCTTTCTTCATCGCACCAACCCCCACCACGGAAAATTCTATATGAACCATAAACTTCCGTGTCATACAAGTCTGAGCACCACTCCCAAACATTTCCTAACATATCATAAAGTCCCCATTCATTTGGGGCTTTTCTTCCTACTTCCTGCGTTTCATTATTGGAATTTTCTTTATACCAGGCAATATCATCAAGTTCACCGTATCTGATTTTGTTTGTGCCTGCCTGGCAAGCGTATTGCCATTCGGCTTCCGAGGGAAGCCGATAGCCATTAGCCATCGAATCAAATAATACATTATCGTTATTTAGTTCATAGCATGGCTTTAAATCAGCTTTAATAGAGAGTAGATTACAAAAACATAAGGCATCTTTCCACGACACGCCTTCAACAGGCTTTTTCTTGCCTTTGAAAAAGCTGGGACATTCTTGTGTGATTTCAAAATAAAGGTCTTGAGTCACTGGAAATTTTGCAATACTGAATGTTTGTATTTCAACCTCCCAGCTATGTTTTATCCTATCATCTCTTAACGTTATTTTTCCATTTGGAATTTGTATCATTTGGCTGTTAAGTAATTGGGCAATATCAATATTGTTATTTTTTGTTTCCATTAAGTTGATGATTTGTTCACAGCTTCCAATGCTGATTTGACAAAATTAATTTGTCGCCCCCTTTTTGCTTGATTGGGCGGAGACAAAGATTGTCACATTTTTACTTCATTTTACTGATGTTAACAATTTACTAATATCAATGAGGTATGTTGCTTGCCAAAATATATAACTCATTAAAATTTGGTATGACAATCAAAAATAACAAAAAATTGATGCTACTTATGAGCAGGGCCTGTACAGGATTACTGTTGATTACAGCTTGCTGCATCAGCGGTTCTGCATTGGGCCAGTCAGCTCACAAAAATCCCTGGGCTACAAAGGATGTAGGAACGCTGCCACCTATCGCCAGCCTTACTAACGGCGTGTGGCTAAAGGGCGAGCTCCATGTGCACTCCCGGCACAGCACAGAATCATCAAACAATCCTGTTGCAAAAATTATAGCTTTTTCTAATTCTGTAGGTATGGATTATCTCTGCATCACCGACCACGACAACCATGTAGATGGCGATGTTGCGCATAACACCTGGACAGATCCAGAGTTTAAGTCAGATTCTGTATTGTTATTGTATGGTGCAGAATGGACAACAACCCGTGGACATGGCAATGCGTTTTCGGCCAAACCTTATGATCACCAGCGGCTATATGACGTTCGCGATCAGCGCGACGTGGTGGTAGGATCAGTAAAAAAGGAGCTTGGAATTCATCTGTCGGCTAATCACCCCAGCGGAAAAGACCATTTTGGATACTCCTATGATATGGTCAACTCTATCGAAGTATGGAATTCTGCGGTATGGCCTAAAAATGCCAATGCGATCATGATTTGGGACGATATGCTTTCATCGGGCCGCAAGCTGACCGGCAGGGGTGGAAGCGACGCGCACCATGGCGTTCCGGAAACACCAGACAAGGCAACAAGAAACAGCTACCAGGCAAAGGCCAACTATGTGGGCACCCCCACAACCTGGGTGTTTGCTACTGCGCGGACCTCGCAAGCGGTCATAGACGCCCTTACCAACGGACGGGTTTCCATTAGCTCAAACCCATACGCCCCCCGGGTGGAATTCTATGCTGATCTCAATCAGGATGGCAAGATGGACATGATGATGGGCGACAATGCAAAATCAACGGGCAAACCCGTTAAATTCCGTGTTCAATTAACCGGAAATACTGTTCCGGAGGGAGATTATACGGTTAGCGTTGTGAAGAATGGCAATCCATTCGGCACTTTTAAAACCAATGGTAAAACAGCCGCTATCGAATTCACCGATACACCGGCAACACAGGGCCGCACTTACTACCGTGTTGTGGTTGAAGGGCCGCCTACACCTTATCCGCAGGTTCCTGAATCAATGGCACTCAGCGGCAAAATGGTTGGGTTATCAAATCCTATCTGCTTTAATTTCGACCCGAACTTTTGATAGTTTGTTGTCCGGCAATTGCTTAATTAAGGCTTTCCTATAAAACAAAAAATGCCGCTTTATAAGCGGCATTTTTGTTTCAAGTACTGGCCTGTCGAAAATTGAAAATATTATTTATATGGCAGGTCAGCATTGAAAATGTCTATTTGAGCAACTCCATTGTCTAATTAAACTTGTTATTACTACCTCTCCACATCTATTTTGATATAGCTTAGTGTAATAATCAGGCAAAGTCACGAAATTAGAATTAGCTTTATCCTTAACCAGAAACTATCAGTATTTTCATAAACATGATGTATAGTTCAACAACTAAAATTACATATCGGGTATCTCCCTGGCTCATTTGGCTAAGCTCGTTTTTCATGGGTGTATTAGCTTCTGTACCTAAAATTGCCGAGCGGCACTTTAGTGCTTCGGAGGCGTTGGTTAACTCGGGCGTCACATTTTTATTTGCATTATTTGCCTGGTATTACAATATCTATACCCTTCCCGCTTACATTGCACATGATAAAAGCAAAGGGCTTTCCCTGTTCCGGCTTATGCGCAGTTTGCTGCTCGGACTGGCGGTTATGTTCCTGCTGGCTTATGTGCAGCAATTACTGCTCTCCCATTTAGATTTTGGACCAAATATGCTAATGATAGAAGTACGCGGTATACTCATAAACCTCACATTCTATATGTTTCTTCATTTGCTGTACCAAAGTCACCAAAACCAGCAGGTTGGCATAGAGTTGGAACGAACAAAGGCTGACAATCTTGGCGCGCAATACGAAATGCTTAAACAACAGGTAAACCCTCACTTTTTGTTCAATAATATGAACACACTGAAAGCAATGGTTGAAACCAATGATGAACATACGGTTGATTTTATTCTTAAACTATCTGATTTTTATAGATTTACATTAGAAAGCCGCAAGCACGATCTGATTCATATTTCAGAAGAGATTGAAATATTAAACGCTTACATGTTTTTATTGAAAGCGCGGTTTGAGGATGGGATAAATCTTGTAAATACTGTCAAATCCAAGTATAATTCGTCACTTATACCACCATTTACGATACAGCTGCTGATTGAAAATTGTATCAAACATAATATTGTATCCCTTGATCATCCGCTTGAAATTAGACTTTATACCGAGAACGAAAAAATAATTGTCGAAAACCCGATACAGCTTAAAAAAAGCCAGGAGTTTTCGACCAAAGTAGGTCTTGAAAACATCAATCAGCGCTATATTCACCTGTTAAATCAGAAAATTGATATTGAGGCTAACGAAAAGATATTTAAAGTAAAACTTCCTGTAATCTATGAATATTATAATCATTGAAGACGAGATCAAGGCCGCTAAATCACTGGCTGCCATGATAACAGAAATTAAGCCGGCCGCTAAAATCTTAGCACAAATTCAAAGTATTGAACGTGCGGTAAGTTATTTTTCTGAAAACGAACAGCCCGACCTGATTTTCATGGATGTTCAATTAGCCGATGGGATATGTTTTGAAATTTTCAAGGCGGTTAAAATTACCTGCCCGGTTATTTTTTGTACCGCTTTTGATGAATATTCATTGGAGGCCTTCAAATCAAATGGGATTGATTACGTGGTTAAGCCCATTTCAAAAGAAAATATTGTAACTGCTTTTAAAAAGGTTGACGAGCTTAAAAACTTTTTTCAGCAAAGCCTCACCCCAAATATCAGCGACCTGCTGGCAAAATTAGGCAACCCGGAGGGAAAAAAAAGCTTTTTGGTTTCTAAGCTCAATAAATATATAACGGTACCAACTGATAATATTGCTTTTTTTTATATCAGGAACGAAACAACTACAATCATGAGTTTTGATCAGCAGGAATATGCTGTCGCTCAATCTATGGATCATGTACACAGCCTTCTTTCACCAAACCAGTTTTACAGGTTAAACAGGCAATACCTCATAAACTTTGCAGCTGTAAAGGAAATAGAACGGTATTTCGCCCGCAAACTGTTCGTAAGGCTGGTTATCCCCACACCCGATAAATTATTGGTTAACAAGGAAAAAATAAACAGCTTTTTAAGCTGGCTTGAAAACCGTTAATCTTGCACATAGCGCGGGAACAGATTTTGCGAAGCGTTCATAAAATCTGTTCTCTGCTTACTCCATGGGCCGCGTAATCCGCGCGAAATGCCTTCCTCAAATCCCTTTTTGTATGCCGATGTATTGCGCTATTACAGGAGCGGCAAACAAGCCTCCGGCCTATTGATTGCGCCTGTTTATTGGCAGCACTTACAAAGCGCACTTTAAACGTCTTCATCAATACGTCTTCGGGATTAAAAAGGTCTAACTCACCCTAAATTATGCCTAACTGGACCAGTTTTAACTAACGGGTCGCGCGCTTTTGAGATAATTTTGAGTAACAAACAAGAAAAAATTATGAAAAATATTAAAATCTGGGGACTAACCACAAGCTTTATTATCAGTGCGTTATCCCTTGCAGCATTTATAGGCATTGATAAAACACCAGCTAAAAAAGCTACTGCTAAAGTTGATGGAAAAGGTTTCGCGGTATTAGAGTTATTTACATCTGAAGGTTGTTCAAGCTGTCCTCCTGCCGACGAGCTGCTGGCAAAAATACAGCAAGAGGCACAAGGCAAGGATGTTTATTTATTGGCTTATCATGTTGATTATTGGAACCGCCAGGGCTGGAAAGATGTTTTTAGCAGCGCCGATTTTTCAAACAGGCAAATTCAGTACGGACGCTGGTTTGGCGGATCACAGATTTATACACCGCAGGTTGTTGTAAACGGAAAAGCCGAATTTGTAGGGTCGGATGAGTCAGCACTTCGTAATGCCATCTCGGGCGAGCTGACAACTAAACCAAATGCAACCCTGGCACTCCAGGCTCACCAGGACGGAGAAAAGCTCGTGGTACAATACCAGTCTGCCGGGGCGCTCAAGGGTAGTGATTTCCTAATTGCCATAGTACAAAAAACAGCCCAAAGCAAAGTAGAGAGCGGCGAAAACGCCGGACGCACACTATCACATGTACAGATCGTTCGCAAACTACAAAGTGATGCGTTAAATGCTACAGGAAATGGTAGCAGTACAATCACATTACCAAAGGGTTTCAATGCTCAAAACTGGGAAGTATTAGGTATGGTACAGGATCAGACCAGGGGCGAAATTTTAGCGGTTGCCAAAGCCGACCTGAACACCAGTGCTCTAAAATAAAATTAACATCATGAACAAACTTAGCAAGTACGGGCAGAACAGGTTAATTATCGGATTAATATCCTTAATGTCCATGTCATTTCTTACCAGTGCGCCTTTTGAAAGCAATCCACAAGCTTGCGGGATGATAAGCTCTGCAGGAAAAAAGAATAAGGATGCATACCCGGCAGAGGATGATGAAAAGTTTCTGCAGAATTAATAACAAGGCATTAATTAAACAATAACCATTTGTAATTACCATCATGAAAAAACTGTTTTTAATTGCAATAGCATCATTTTTAGGAGCTGGAGCTTATGCTCAGACCGAAACACCAGTGAAATGGTATTCTAATAACACCAGGACACTAAATTGCACAGAAGAAGCTGTATCTTTAAATATATCTATACGATCTGGCTGGCACATCAATTCACTTCATGTTGGTAATACTGCGCCTTATAAAACCTCATTTGAGCTTTCACAACCAAACCAATACAGAACAAAGGGCACTGTTATAGAGCCGGCCTCGTTTTCTAAATTCGAAAACGCGTTCAACTCCACCGTTACTTATTTTGAAGGACAAGCAGTCTTAAAACCTGGGATAACATGGAAATCGCCAAAAGCGATCAATGTGTCTGATAAGCTTAATTACATACCCTGGGACAATAAAAAACTACCACCACCACCAACTATTGACTTCATAATTCCTGCAGACAAATAACTTCCTTTAAAAAACAAGAAGGAATTATCTCTATCTCCATAAATGAATTCCATTTCAGCTAAAAATGAAATTCAGTGGTCAACATGGCAATAGGTATAGTTTTAATAATTCATATAAATAACCATCACACGCACTTAAACGAATCAACTTAAAAACAATGAAAAAGAACAAACACATGCTTGTCAGTAAATTTATTACTGGAGCACTTATCCTGCTAACCGGTTCCAGTTTTGCCCAAACCACTCCTGCTGCCGGCAGCCAGGCATCTGATGCCATCCGTCCCTTCCACGTCAACATTCCCGAAGCGGCCCTGAGTGATCTTCGCCAGCGTGTGCTGGCAACAAGGTGGCCCGACAAAGAAACTGTTACCGACCGCTCACAGGGTGTAAAGCTGGATCAGATTCAAAACCTTGTAAAATATTGGGGCACTGACTATGACTGGCGTAAAGCGGAGGCCAGGTTAAATGCTTTACCGCAGTTTGTAACTAATATAGATGGGCTCGACATTCATTTCCTGCACATCCGCTCCAAAAATCCAAAAGCCCTGCCAATCATCATCACCCACGGCTGGCCAGGCTCTGTATTTGAGCTTCTGAAAATCGTTGGCCCGCTTACCGATCCTGAAGCTTATGGTGGCCGCGCGGAAGATGCCTTTGATGTGGTGATACCGTCGATGCCAGGTTATGGTTTTTCAGAAAAACCAAAGGCTACCGGCTGGGGTCCTGACCGCATTGGCCGCGCCTGGGATGTGCTGATGAAACGCCTTGGATATACACATTATGTATCACAGGGTGGCGACTGGGGTTCGGTAGTTGCAGATGCGATGGCCCGTCAAAAACCTGCAGGTTTATTAGGTATCCACGTTAATATGCCAGCAACAGTACCCGCAGACATAGCGAAGGCGCTTAACAGTGGTGCCCCCGCACCGGCAGGGCTGTCTGATAAGGAAAAAGCTGCCTATAAGTCACTTAATTACTTATACACCCGAGGCGCTGGTTATGCCGGCATAATGGTGACCCGCCCGCAAACACTGGGTTACAGTTTGGCAGACTCACCTGTTGGCCTTGCTTCATTTTTCTTAGACAAATTCAACGACTGGACCTATAGCGGAGGGAACGCCGAGAAAGTACTTACAAAAGATGAGATACTGGATGATATCACGCTTTACTGGTTAACCAATACCGGAGCTTCTTCAGCACAGCTTTACTGGGAAAATAACAACAACAACTTTAACGTTGTGGAGCAAAGAACAGCTGAGATCTCGATCCCTGTTGCTGTAACCGTGTTTCCTGGTGAGATCTATCAGGCGCCTAAAAGCTGGACCGAACGTGCTTATCGTAAGCTTATTTATTTCCACGAGGCAAACAATGGTGGTCATTTCGCCCAATGGGAACAACCACAAATTTTTGCCGAAGAGCTTCGCGCGGCATTCAAAACACTACGCTAACCAGAGCAGGGCTTTAAACCGTATCCTGGGTTTAAAAGAAAATGTAAAACATGATTTAACCGGCGTATTAGTCAGGTTAAAAAATGTCTAACTCAGGATCAACATCGTCCACTTGACATATTTAGTGATTGGACAAAGCCCAATGTGAGGGTACATTTGACTAACAATTTAAACAATTAAAAATTAAAATAATGGAAAATAACAAAATCGGAGATTCAATAGAAATCACCATACCACAAATTGAAAAAGTATTATACACAGGTAAAACTCATACCACAGGTGGCCGTGACGGCGGCTCATCACGCAGCTCTGATAACCATCTGGACATTAAACTTTCAACTCCAGGCACCTCTGGAACCGGCACCAATCCAGAACAACTGTTTGCCGCTGGCTGGTCAGCCTGTTTTATYGGTGCAATGAAGATAGCAGCCGGTAAAATGAAAGTAAGGTTCCCTGCTGATGGTGCAGTTGACGCCGAAGTGGACCTGGGCCAAATAGGTGAAGGTTACTTCCTCCAGGCTCGCCTAAACGTTAGCCTGCCAGGTTTGGAACCTGAGGTAGCAAAGGCCTTGACAGAAGCTGCCCACCAAACCTGTCCATATTCTAAATCTACACGCGGTAACATCAACGTTGAAATTAACCTGATCTAAGCCCAAAATAGCCTGCCCTGGTTTCCCCGGGCAGGCTATTTTATGATCAGGGAGAGTGTTAAAATATTAATGAAAAATTGAATAGATAGCATATGTCAGAAGAACTTAAATATGATCGCCGCCGCTTTTTGAGTACAGCAGCCATCACCATTGCCGCCGGTCCGCTTGTTATGATCGGTTCAGCAAATGCACAAACCAGCAAGATAAATCCGGCCGATACTACAGCCAGGATTAAACCGGGAACAAATACCTCATTCGGCACGCTGAAACAAATTGATGCCGGTGCACTGAATGTTGGCTATGCTGAAGTTGGCCCAGCAAACGGTACTCCGGTAATTCTTCTGCATGGTTGGCCCTATGATATTCACAGTTTTGTTGATGTAGCTCCTTTATTAGCGGCAAAGGGTTACAGGGTTATCATTCCGCATTTGCGCGGCCACGGTACTACACGTTTTCTTTCAAGTGCAACTATCCGCAACGGCCAGCAATCTGTCGTAGCTCTTGACATTATCGCTTTGATGGATGCACTCAAGATCCAGAAGGCAATTCTCGCCGGTTTTGACTGGGGAGCACGGACAGCCTGCATTATCGCGGCTTTATGGCCGGAACGTTGCAAGGCCCTGGTTTCTGTGAGTGGCTATCTGATGACCAATCTTGAAGCCGGCAAGCGCCCGCTGCCGCCAACTGCTGAGCATGATTGGTGGTACCAATATTATTTTGCCACAGAACGCGGCCGTGCGGGTTACGATAAATACCGTCGCGATTTCGCGAAGCTCATTTGGGAGCTTGCTTCGCCAAAGTGGCACTTTGATGCGGCCACGCTTGATCGTAGTGTTGCATCCTTAAACAACCCTGATCACGTGAGCATCGTGATCCATAATTACCGCTGGAGGCTGGGTTTGGCCGAAGGCGAGCCTCAATATGATGATTTGGAAAAACGGCTTGCAGCAAGTCCGGCGATTACTGTGCCCACAATCACGCTTGAAGGTGATGCCAATGGAGCCCCGCACCCCGATCCCGCATCCTATCACAATAAATTTTCGGGCAAATATATACACCGGAACATCAGTGGTGGCATTGGTCATAATCTGCCTCAGGAAGCCCCTAAGGCCTTTGCGGACGCTATCATCGAGGTAGATAGCTACTGATATTGATAACATTACAGGCTATCCGGGTGATATAATGGAGCCTGAAATGATGAAGAATTTCCGTAAACAAACCAGGTGTTTTGGCACAGGCTACAACTAAGTAGCTCGGTTTACCAAAACACTTGGTTATATATAGTAATAAAGTGTATTAATTAGTTTTAAGTTTCAATTTTTCTACTACCAGCTGCCCTATTTTCATGCCTTGTTCATTACCAACCACACAGGCATTTTTAAAATGTATGCCTCCGTAAACTCTTGACATAGCAGCTGATTTAGCGGCTTCCCTGAAGGATTTAAAAGATAGCGGTTCAATTCCGAATTCCATTTCGGATGAATCTGTATAGGCAAAATCGTCACCGATTTTAATGGTAAGTACCTCGGCTGCTGCAGATGAGATCACCGCGTGCCCGCTGCTGTATTCGGGGAAAGGCGGTGTTTGAATATATGGCCGCCAATCGGCATTTATATGTTTAGTAATCACCGTTTCGGGCCGTACATAGTTTGACCGGTATTTCAGGTACCAGCAATTAATAAAGCCATCAAATAAAGCAATAGCGGTTTCAGTATATACGCTAACTGTGGTATTAAAATCCATTTTTTTGCTTTTTGTGGCGATAGCGGTAATATTCATCCAATGGCCTCCCGGCGAAAATTTCTTTGTGGCAAATGATGCATGGCCAACAACGTTTAGCTTAAAAGCGTTATCATCCCAAAAATCGGCCTGGTGTTTTTGTTCTTTGGTAAGGCTGTCAACTATAAGTTTTACTTCGAGTGCTTGTTTATAAAACGCGCTGTTTTTATCTTTTACATTAAACACCGGCGGATCAGGCGGTATAAATTGCGCGGTTGAATCAAGTACCATAGGCCTTATCTCGCCCCAATGTGCTTCCAGGGCCTGGGCATACATGGGTGGTGTTGGTATCCAGCGACCATCCTGCTGTTTTACTGTGTATTTACTTGCAGAGCGGGTTTGGGCATAATGATCGCCTTTGCTCCATTTCATGATAAATTTAGCCACCTTATTAGCATAATTTACCGAGCCTTCAAACACATCAGATGGCATCCCGGCATCTTTGGCCTTTTGCTTTAAGCCATCAACATACTGGTCCATACTGCCTTCCGGAAAAGTTACCGCATTCCCCACATGGCAAAAGGCAAGCAGGGAGGCAAACTGATAATCAACAGTTGTATCTTTTGAGGCCCTGGGTACCGGTGGTAAATGTTTTATTTGCCCCGATAATGATTTGAAGTGTTCAGGATCGCCGGCAGCAATAACTTCATAAGCCGCAATGTTAGCGTAGGCATAATTACGTGATGCAGTAACCGGCGGAAAATTATTTTCCAACACAATATCATTTAGTTTTTTTACTGTAACACGATAAAGCTCAGGATCATGTAAAACTTTTTGATAGTCTTTTTCTTTGCAGGATGCCATTAAGAACAATAATCCAGCAATACAAAATAGAAAGGGTCTCATAACTTAAAATATAGGTTAAAAAGCAAACGGTGATGAAGGCAAAATTCGTTTGTTTTTATATTGATCAACAGCCAATATAAGCTTTTTTCACGAAACACCGCAGCATATGATCACTTGTTTTTATATGAAAATTCCCTTTTTTAATGCGAAAATGTTATTGACTATTTTACTTACTATATGCTAAACAAATGAGCCAATATTATTAGATTTAACCTCCAGTTATTTCTGTATTTATAACCCAAATGAAGAAGATCATCCTTATAATTTTAGCTTCTGCCTTAGTTATTGCCGTTGGCGTTTACTTTATAATTCCATCTAAATTAGAAGTCACAAATCAGGTCACCATTGAAACATCTGATGTAATTATATCCCGGTTTCTGATCCAAAAAAACGGATGGGATAAATGGTGGCCCGGCACCAAAATGGCTGATGATCAGTTTAGCTATAACGGGGTACAGTATCACATCAGTAAAACCACTAACAGCGGTGTAAACCTGTCAATTCAAAAAAATAATTTAAAGCTGAATGGCGAGATCAGTTATTTACCTAATAGTGATTATATGGTAAAGATAACCCTGTATGCCACAACAGAGAGCAACCTAAATCCCATACAAAAGGTAACGAATTACATAAAAATAGATGATTTGAAAGATCAAACAGCCATTATTTTACATCACCTAAAGACTTTTTTAGAGGATGAAAAAAATGCATATGGCTATAAGATATATATAAACAAGATAGAATATCCTATTTTACTTACCACAACCATGGCCTCAAAAAACTATCCTGATATGCAGCATGTGTATGAAACCATAAAAGAATTAAGGAAACAGGCAAAAGTACAGGGGGCTATAGAAAAAAACTTCCCAATGCTCAATATCCATAAAACCGACGATAAACAATATGAAATAAGTCTCGCCATTCCGATTGATAAAGCAATTACCCCAACCGGAAAATCATACATTAATAACATGGTACTGGGCGGTAATTTGTTGGTAGCAGACGTAAAAGGAGGACCCAATACCATCAGCAATGCTTTAGCACAGGTTAAAATTTTCATGAAGGATCACAGGCTTATATCGCCGGCCATGCCATTTGAATCCCTGATTACCGATAGGTATGTTGAAAAAGATACTGCAAAATGGATAACTAAAATATACTATCCTATATTTTAGTTATTATAAACTATTTTGACACCAGCATTAGCCTGCCATCGTAAGTAACAATAAGGTAATCTGTTGATGCGGCCCGTTTTATTGACGAAAAATAGGGTATCTCCTGAAAATTAAATGCCGGGCTTATAAAGTATAATGGCGCTGCGAATTCCTTTTGCTGTTTATTGTAGCGTAAACCAACTAAACCCAATGCATCATATTTCCCCTCGTACGGTACTACACCCCAAAAATTCCCATTCAATAATATATTACCTGGTTGTTCATGATCTTGTATTATGGAACGTATAGGGGCCTGCTGGTATAGGTAAGGCAGCTCCTTAAAGGAGGTAGCATGCAACACATCACTTACAAAAATACTATTAAACTGGTTGGCGCTTAGGCGGGTATTATCATCAAGTTTATCCTTAAATATCTCGTCAGTTGTTTTATCGGCCATTTTTTGGTAGCTCAGCCATTCTTTTTTCAGGTAAGGCAATTCTTGTTCAAGATCATTTTTTGGCCTGAACGGATAATATAGACCTTTATAACAATAGGAAAGTATCAAGTCATTTTTTCCATCCTTATCCAGATCATCATTGTAGGCATATAGCGGTTGATCGGCTGTTACATTATATTTATTGTTTGTGCCCCAGTTACCTGCTATAAGATCGGCCTTGCCATCACCGTCCATATCGGTTATAATAGCCGATTGCCACCAGCCTTTTTCACTATCCAGAACAGATGACGAAAACCTGTTTAGTTTTTTGCCATCATTTAAGAAAATGTAAACAGGCTGCCACTCGGCAGTAATCAGCAGATCAGGTTTACCATTGCGGTCAATATCGCTAGTGGTTATACTTGTAATGTAGGGGATACCTGTAATATCATTATACATTTTATCATTACTGATAACAAAATTGCCGTCCCCCTTATTTATTAATACGCTCGAAGGGATTTTGTCCGTATAATTTTTGTAGGATATACTGCTGATAAATAAAATATCATTTAACCCGTCGCCATTAAAATCAAACATAGCTATTTTTGATATCAGGCTATTCAATTTTGGCAATTCCTTATATTCAAATTTAAAATTCCCTTTGTTGATATATAAGCGGGGTGGCAATTTTTTATTAGCCTCAATAAACGGGTGATTGCTGCTTATTACTATCAAATCGGGCCTGCCATCGTTGTTTACATCAGTCCAAACAGCTTGCTCATCGCCATATTCACGAAACTGTTCAAATTGTGGAACACTAACCTTTGTGAAGCCACCAGTTTTATTACCCGCAAGCAGATACTTTTCTTCTGCCGCAAAGCCGCCTACATAAATATCATCAATGTTATCACCATTAACATCGGCAACCGCAATGGCAGGTGTATGTGGCAAATAGGTATGCGGAAGCAGGGAATAATAGTTAAAATCAGGCGTATCAAAAGTTTTTACCGCGGCCAAAAGCCTCGCCTGTACCGGCTTATAATCAAACTGTTTTTTACTGCTGATAAATGCATTTATTATTGATGATATATCACCTGCCTGCTGAACATTTTTGCCGTTATAAGTTACTGTAACTTTTTGTCCGGCTTTAAAATCCTTTATGGTTTGCCATGTATTATCCGGCCATACTATTAATAGTTCTGCAGGCGCATCACCAGGTAAAAAGGTAAAAGTCAGGTCGGTGCTTTGGCTGCTTTCATAAGCAGTACTGGTTTGTATTTCCTGATGATCAAGCTGCTTGCCTGATTTAAGGAAAAACTTTGTTCCAATACCATCAGGGTTGCCTTTTGTATATTTTACAGCGTATTTTAAATAACCCGGCTTATCAGCCTTGCGGGTTTCCATGGTGGTATTTTTATAGATGTAAGCCGATTCATCCATATTATTGGTCACAATATCAAGGTCGCCGTCGTTATCCAGATCAACCGCTACCGAACCGGCAGAAATAGATGGCTGCTGCATATCATTGCTTAAAGACTGGTCAGTAAATTTTAGCTGATCGCCACCATGATAAAAAAAGTTGTGCACAGCGCCATCAGGCATCATGTTGATCTTATCCTTATCAAAAACCCGACTTGTTTTATATTCCTGCATAACACCCGGATCGCCCAGGTATTTGAGATAATCCATATCATTAAGACGTTTTTTTATCCCGTTGGAAAAAAACATATCCTTGAGGCCATCCATATCAAAATCCTGCACCAGGGGCGACCATGTCCAATCGGTAGCTGATACGCCGCTGTACAAACTCATATCAACAAATTTATTACCGTTGCCAACATTCAGTAGCAGGCAGTTTTTTGAATACTGGTAGTAATACCCGGCATTTACCTCCTGGTTGTAAATATCCAAAGGCTCATCGTTAATGGTTGATCTCAGCGCCTTTATGTCTTCGGGTAACATATCAGTAGTAAGCAAATCAAGATGGCCGTCCTTATTGATATCGCTGATCGTATTCCCCATCGAGAACAGGCTGGTATGCCCAAAGGCGCTTTTCAGCTGCTCCTTAAAGGTGCCGTTGTGCTGGTTGATATAGTAATAATCCTGTTCAAAAAAATCATTACTTACATAAATATCGTCCCAGCCGTCGTTATTCAAGTCGCCAACACTTAAGCCCAACCCATAGCCAATGGGCGCGCTGTAAATACCGGCACTGGTTGTAACATCGGTAAAATGACCACCGTCATTACGGAAAAGATGATCGCCGGCATCATGGCTATATTTAAACCTTAAGGTCGAATCGCCATAAGTATCATTGCTGTGTACAGATGACGTGAGCAGGAACATATCCAGGTCGCCATCCTTATCATAATCAAAAAATGAGGCCTGGGTTGAAAGCCCTGCAAAGTCAAGCCCATATTTAGCGGCACTTTCTGTAAACGTAAGGTCGCCATTATTAATATACAGCTGATTTTTGCCTTTGAAATGCTTATACCCGGATACCACGTTTACATAAATATCTTTTAAGCCATCACCATTAATATCAACAATGGTAACGCCGGTTTTCCAGTTGCCGGTACCAGCAACACCCGCTTTGGCGGTTATATCATCAAACTTTAAACCGCCTTTATTAAGGTAAAGCTTATTTGCCCCCTGGTTTGAAACAAAGTACAGCTCCTGCAGTCCATCATTATTAAAATCGGCCGATGCCACACCAGCACCGTTGTAGAAATACAGGTAATCAAGAATATTAACTGAATCAGACACTATATTTCTGTTTACAAAGCCAACACCAGTTTCATTTGCGGGCAGTAACTTAAAAACACCTTCGCCTGCTTTTTTGGGTTTACAAGCACTTAAACAAACAATACCGATAAAAAACAGACAGCAAAAGGCCCTAAAGGATCTCATAATATATTGGGTAAGCAACGGCATTAATTAAGGTTAAGGGTTAACGTAATTTATAAGCTTTAAGCGGTTCGTCATTAATGCCAAACAGGTAATATTTACCGCCGCTGGCATTTTTGATCACTAATGATGACCGTACTTGTCCGTATAAATCAAATCCGGTTTTTGAGGCCGGCAGGTAGTTAAACCCATTTTTATGGTATTGATAAACCTGCCCGCGACTGGCATCAAGCCGGCCAACTTCTGGTTTAAAACCATAAAAATTACCCGCTAATATTATCTTTTCGGCACCCGTATTATCTATATCATCACATAAAATGGTATTTATTGCTGATAATTGCGCATCTGCCGGGAGCGGCTTACAGCTAAACTTTTTGCCATTATTTAAAAACACAGCCGAGGCTAAAAAATTCATTTCATGTGTTTCGGCACCTCCAAGCATTTCATCTGTAAACACCTCTTTAAACGATTTGCCGGCATAATCAATATATCGTAAAAAGCGTTTCTTCAATATAGGCAGCTGCCCAACCAGGTCAGGTTTCATATGAAAAACATAATCTACTCCATCACTTTTATACATTGACGTTACACATTCTTTTGTACCGTTATTATCAAAATCCTTAACCTAAACTTTCATAGGCTGGGTAAATGATGCACGGAACTTGGAATTTAGGCCCAGGTTACCACCTATAATATCCGGATTGCCGTCGCCGTCAACATCAGCAACTTCAAGGCTGTTCCACCAGCCTTTGTAATTGGCTAGTTGTTTGTCTTCTGTAAATTTACCCTTGTTGTTTTTAAATATCCTTATGCCCATCCAGTTGCCGGCTACAATCAGGTCTGGATAGCCATTTTTATCAATATCGGCCCATTTAGCTGTTGTAACCATTCCCAATTTTGCATTGCCACCCAATACGGCTGTTGATACATCCGTAAAATGCCCGGTTCCTTCATTATGCAACACATATGACTGGGGCGAACATCCATAAAGCCCCGGTACGCTCCTGCCACCAATAAACAAATCAGGGTGACCGTCGCCATCATAATCGCAGGATATGACTACCGATGCGTTAACCGCGGCATGTAAAGTTCTGTCAGGATCGCGGTGAAAATGCCCCTTACCATCGTTTTCATAAAATCGCGGATTGTAAACCGGAGTTTCAGCCTCATCGGCATTGCCTCCTACCCCAATTATAAGATCCTGATCGCCGTCGCCATCAAAATCGGCAAATGCGGCACCGGCATTTTCAAGATATTCCTGCTTTTTCAAATCTTCGGGAATAGTTTGCTTAAACTTACCATCCTTTTGTTGAATATATATAGCTGCAAAACTATTTTTTGAGCTTCCAAAATAAAAATCAGTTAATCCATCATTATTCACATCACCCGGTGCCATGTAAGGATTTTCGGTCGACAACATTTGCAACATCAGGCGCTCATTATCAAAATCAATAAAATCGTCCTCTTTATGTTTAGGTATACTATCAAAAACTGATTTTGTTACATCGGCAAACAATGGTTTAATTACAGGTTTAGCCCAACTATATTTAAGGTTTGCATCAGCCTGTTTATAGGTGTATGTACTATCGCCATTTACATTTTTTATAAGCTGATAATTGCCTCCGGGCCAAATAACCTGCAAGGAATCAATTTTTTTATGCTTACCTAAACCAATAAGAAGCTGGTTGGGCGAAGTACAGCTTTGAAAACCACGGGTTGGCTGATTATAATAAATAAGCGAGCTGCCTTTCATAAATACTTTTACGGTAGCGCCAATACCAAAGGTATTTAAACCTGCCCCCCTCAACTTTATTTGTATATGATGGTTGCCATTCTTTTCGGCATTGCTTTTATAAACGTAAACCGGTGAGTTCACGTTATTAACTATGAGGTCATTATCACCATCATTGTCCAGATCGGCATAAATTGAGCCATTACTGAACGATGGCTTATCCAGGCCAAAATCAACCGATTTATTAGAAAAGGTAAGATTATGGTTATTTAAATAAGCATAGTTTGACAAGGGTGTTGAGATCATTTTATCCGTAAAATCCTTATAATCAAACTTCTTTCGCCCCTCTGCAATTTTTGCCATATTGTCCCGGTTCCCCAAAAACTCTATATAATCCTGGTCGGTTAAGTCCTTATATATACCATTTGATACAAAAATGTCCTTCCAACCGTCATTGTCCATATCAAACATTAGTGCGCCCCAGCTCCAATCAGTAGCAGCCACACCCGAGTAAAATGCAGTCTCAGAAAATGTACCGTCGCCATTGTTTATCTGCAGGCAGTTTTGCATAAACTGGTTGTAGTAACCATCGCGTTGTTTGGCTTTAATTACATCAAACGATTCAAAGGAGGTCATTTTTTTCAGACGCTTATCACCTTCGGGCAGCATTTCGGTAGTAAAAATATCATATTGCCCATCGTTGTTAATATCCGCGATGTCTGATCCCATTGAGGCCAGGCTCAAATGGCCGGTTTCGCTCTGAATATCTTCTTTAAAAGTTCCGTTCTTTTGGTTTATGTACAGGTAATCGCGTTCAAAAAAATCATTGGACACATAAATATCAGGGTAACCATCCTGGTTGATATCAACAACTGAAACACCCAAACCAAAGCCAATATCACTGGAGAATATACCTGCCTGCCTGGTTACATTGTTAAAGTGGCCATTATCATTACGATATAGGCGTGCGCCACCCAATTCATCAACTACAGCCCTCAGGTTCTGATTAAAGTCAAATGACCCAATGGGCCTAAAGGAGTTGTTTAGTATGAAACAATCCAGGTCCCCATCGTTATCATAATCAAAAAATATGGACTGGGTTGATAACCCGTTATCAACCAGTCCATATTTTTCGGCTTCTTCTTTAAATGTGCCATCATGCTGGTTAATAAACAATTCATTTCCTTTTTCATTACCGCGCGCGTTACCGCTGTGGCAAACATAAATATCAAGCCAGCCATCTCCGTTAATATCAACCATGGTAACACCTGTGCTCCAATACTTTGTACCCTTTACACCTGCTTTATCAGTAATATTTTCAAATTTCCAGCCACCTTTATTAATATAAAGCTGGTTACCACCCATGTTTGAAGTAAGATAAACATCATTAAGCCCATCGTTATTAACATCGCCAATGGCTACCCCTCCACCGTTATAATAGTTGCGAAAGGTAAATACATTGGTACGGTCCTGCTCATTTAGCTGGTTAATAAAATTTATACCTATATCTGTATTTGACTGTAATGTAAATAAAGCCGACTTATTGTCCCCTCCATTACAGGCACCTAACATTATCCCTACCGCAAAAACAAAAAACTTAGTTTTTTTAAATAGCATCATATACTTAGAAAAAACAAACGTAGCGGAAAATTTCCGCTACGTTCTTTCTTAATCAAATAATCTCAATATTAATAACCTGCGTTTTGTTTAAGGTTAGGATTTGTATCCACAGCACGTTGTGGTATAGGATATATTGTTTTTGACTTGTCGGTTTTTGCTGGTCGCTGATCAACAGGATCATTAAATTTCTCAAACCTGATCAGGTCATTTCTTCTCCAGCCTTCGTAATAAAGTTCACGCCCTCTTTCGGCAAGCATAGCAGTAGCGTCAACACTTGCTAATGGAGTTGCACCGCGTGGTACACGTAACGAATTTACAATTGCCAAAGCTGTTTGCCCGTTTGGATCACTACCGCCACGCATAATAGCTTCTGCTTTTTCAAGCAATACATCAGCATAACGCAAAAATACATAGTCATTAGATGAATTATCATCATTAACGGTATTACCGGTTGGTTGAGGGAAGTACTTAAACACCCTTATACCCTGGGCCTCGGTAGAGTAATTCAGGTTAACATCTTCAGTAAAGATAAGTGGTTTACCACCTCTTTGTTTTAAAGCCACGCCACCAGGGCCGAATTGCTGACCTACAGCAAAACCAGCTCTTAAACCAATCTTATCTGTTAAACCAGGATAAGCAACACCTCTGCGCTCGTCCGTAGCTTCAAAAGATTTATAAAAATCAGCTAAAGTTGTAAATCCATTCCAGCCATCAGGAGTTTGGTTGTAATGTAAGCCCATTCTCCAACGGTTTTTAGCTGATCCCGGCGCATTGGTTGTTGTATTGTAAATACCAAAGATGTTTTCATGTGATTGCTCACTATTATCCCACGCAAAATCCTGAAAATATTTACCTGCAGGCTCTAATGTATAACCAGCTGCAGTTACTTTATTGGCATATTCAATTACCTTATCCATATCTGCTTTAACAAAGGTGAATGGACCGCCCACAACTGCTGATTTGTATACCGCTTTATTTAAATAAATTTTAGCCAGTAATGCTTGTGCAGCCGCTTTGCTTGCAATACCAATGTTAGCAGATGTGGTTAAATTTGCCTCGGCAAATTCCAGATCCTTAATAATAAAATCGGTTGCCTCACTACGGTTGTAAACAATTGGTATTGATGAGTTTGGTGCATTAGGGTCACGATACGGTGCCTGACCATACAAATCAATTACCTGAAACATATACCAGGCGCGCAAAAARCTGGCTTCTGCTTTGATCTTTGTATCAGTAGCCCTTACTATAACCTGTGTTGCCCGGTATACACCAATATTTAACTGATCCCAGGTATCATTAACCTGGTTATGTGTAGGTGTCCAGGTATGGGTGTGTAATTTACGCCAGGTACCAAAATCGCCCCAGTCAGTACCACGGGTCGGTCCCATCATTTCGTCCGTTGGATGCTCCTGTAAAGCGTATGTGTTTGCCTGATCGGCCTGCCCGTAAAGTTGTGAGTAAACACCATTAAGATCTGCCGATGAAGATGCACCTCCCGCGTCAATTGTTTTTGAGCCGTATGGGGTTTCTGTTAATTTTTTGCAGCCTGCAGCTATTAAAAAAATTAAGCCGCATATTACTGCTCTTGAAGTTATTTTTTTCATGATCATATTTTTTTAAAAACCTGCA
The DNA here is from genome assembly GCF_056401495.1 of Mucilaginibacter sp. P4_E8. NCBI lineage: Bacteria > Pseudomonadati > Bacteroidota > Sphingobacteriia > Sphingobacteriales > Sphingobacteriaceae > Mucilaginibacter > Mucilaginibacter sp. P4_E8. The sequence continues at coordinate 11,642 of NZ_JBFUJG010000014.1, read as the reverse complement.
TTTAATCCTAATGTGAATGTGCGTGCCTTTGGATAAGCGGTATAGTCTATACCTCTTGAAGGTACATTGTCTCTTTGTTTATCAGTATTAATTTCAGGATCTAAACCGCTGTAGCTTGTGATCAAAAATATATTCTGTCCGGTTAATGATACTCTGAGTGATTTAATTGTTTTGCCTTTTACCGGGAATGTATAACCAACAGTAGCATTGCTTAATCTAAGGAAATCGCCTTTCTCTAAGAAACGTGTTGATACCTCTGCGGAGTTAAGTGGATTTTCATTGGTTGCTGCTACTTCTTTAGTTACGTTACGACCGCTAACAAGGTTGCCTTTGTAAAAAAATGCGTTGGCGGTGTTGTTATATAGATAGAAACCAGTAGCTCCGGTTAAAAAGAAGCTTAAGCTAAAGTTTTTGTAAGTAAAGCTGTTGGTTAACCCTGCAGTAAATTTAGGGAGAGGACTACCTTGCGGAGTTGAAACGTCAATACCTTGTGGATAGATACCGAAACCGTTAGCATCTAAACCTGCATAATTTGGCACGTTGAAACTATAAAGCGGGTAATTATTAGCAAAAAACTGCGCATAAGCACCAGATAAGCCCTGGCCATCAATATTACCGGTAATTACGTTACGTGAGCCAAAATTCTCGATCTTATTTTTAATAAAGGTCATGTTATAGGAAACATCCCAGGAAAATATACTGCCTTGTATGGCCTGTAAATTCAACCCTACTTCAACACCTTTATTTCTTACATTACCCGGCAGATTGGTCCAAAATCTTGGAGTTGCAGCAGGCTGCGCAATGTCCTGGAAGAATAAAAGATCTTTTTGAGATTTATTAAAGTAATCAATTGTACCGGTTAAGCGCCCATTCAATATGGTGAAATCAATACCAGCACCATACGCCGTTTGCGTTTCCCATTTCAAATCTGGGTTAGCAGCATTTTGAGGTGGGTTTGCAGTACCTAAGTAGTTTAGTTGCCTAAGCGCTATAGAAGCATAAGATGGATAATCCTGGTTACCTGTTTGACCGTAGTTTAATCTTAAGCTCAAGTCATCAAATATACCTTTGGGTGCAAAACTTTCGCCACTGATACGCCATTTAGCCGCCAAAGCAGGGAAATTAGCATATTGATTGTTTTTACCAAAACGTGATGAACCATCTCTTCTTATTGTACCTGTTAAAATGTAACGGTCTTTATAAGAATAATTAACACGGGCAAAATATGATTGCAATTGGTAACGGCTACTATCAAGCCCATTAATGTTACCAACAGGATAAGCTAAATGATTTTTAAAATCATTATAGTCCTTTTTTAATACACCGGGGGTAGAAGTACCCCAGGCAATATCAGCCCGGTCAAAATGTTTAAAGGTTTGATATGAATAACCTAATAAAGCGGTAATGGAACTGTTATTATTCCATTTTTTTTCGTAGTTTAAAGTATGCTCAGTAGTAAAATTGGTTAATTCGGTATGCACCAAAATAGCACGACCATTTACTGTAGCCGAAGGAATATTATAATCCCTTATATTGGTAGCATCGGTAAAACCTATGATCTTGGGGTCATAAAATGTTTTTCTCAAACCTCTTGATATATCGGCACCAAAATTTCCTTTATATGATAAGCCTTGAAATAATCTAACTGTAGCGGTTATATTGTTCAGATAACGGTTGATGTTATCCCTATCGTCTAATTGAGTTAATAAAGAAACCGGGTTCCTGAAGCTGTTATTTTTTGGAAAACCATTATCATCATAACCATTCAGGCTAAATAGCCTTCCCTGATCATCATAAACAGGCGCGGTAGGGTTTAGCTGTATTGCAGCTCCAATTAAACTACCATTAAAACCCGCATTATTAGTTATAGGCGCAAACTGATCCTTAACATTTGAATATGATGATTGAAGATCAAATTTCAACCTGTCGCCGAACAAGGATTGCGATGCATTGATACGTGCGGAAATACGCTTTAGGCTGGTATTTTTAATAATACMGTTTTGATTGTCATAACCAAAGGAAGCACGGTAAGTACCACCAGAGTTAGATGCACCGCCAAAACCAAGCGTATAATTTTGAGAAACAGCAGTTCTCAAAATTTCCTTTTGCCAGTCTGTATTACCTTTATAATCAACTGCAGCAGCATCAGCACCTACGCTGGCTACAGCAGCTAAAAACTGGTCGCGGTTAAGCAGGTCATACCGTTTAGCTGCATTTGAAACGCTGGTATTAGCACTAAATTGAATTCCCTGGCCTTTACGACCTTTACGGGTAGTGATCAATATAACACCATTAGCACCACGTGAACCATAAATAGCAGATGCTGATGCATCTTTCAGAATACTGATATTTTCTATATCAGAAGGATTAATAAATGCTAAAGGGTTACGGGCCGATGACATACCAGCACCGCTGTCAAAACCACCTGCTGTACCACCGTTGTCCAATGGCACACCATCTACTACATAAAGAGGAGAACTACCTGCGCGGATAGAACTGGCACCACGAATATTAATAGTAGCACCGGCACCAGGTTCACCACTTGCAGGGGTTACCTGCACACCCGCGATACGGCCTTGCAGCAATTGCTCTGGAGTTGCTATAACGCCCTTGTTGAAATCTTTAGTACCGAGCGAAGCCACCGAGCCGGTAGCATCTTTTACCCGCTGCGAACCGTAACCGATTACAACTACTTCGTTTAACGCTTTGCTGATTGATTCTAAACTTGCGTTTACGGTTGATTGGCCGCCGATGGGAACAGTTACGTTGTTATACCCTACATAAGTAAAGGTAAGGCTTGTTACGCTTGCCGGAACCGATATGCGGTAAGCGCCATCCGTGTTGGTTATTGCGCCTCCGGAAGCTCCTACGGCTGTAACCACTGAAACCCCTATTAAAGGAGACCCATCTTTTTTGTCAGTTACCTTTCCTGTTATTACTTTATTTTGAGCCATAGAGGGCATCGAAAAAAAGAGCATAACAGCAAAGAAACATACGTTGAGTAAGTGTTTAAATTGCATAATGTTGAGATTTAGTTGATATTGAGATTTATACTTGGTTAAATTTTAAACAACAATCATATTAACCTGAACTTTCCTACGGGGCTGTTGGTAAATTTTCGATTATTAAATCGGCTAAATAGCAGTGCACTACCAGAAATAGCACTAAGCCTTTTTAGCTTCAGAACTTAAAAAAACGAAGTAATTATCGAGAGATCGCAGGTTGTATTTGGTTTATAATACTGTGTGTTAAAATCTAATGCAATTTAACTATTATCAAGCCAGAAAGCCACTGATTATGCCTTTGAAAAGGCGGTTTGAAGTTATTTTAATAATTATATAACTTTTTTATTTGATTTTTAAATTAAATTATTTGATAATCAAATACTTAAGTTAGAATGGTCTATAAAAAATATAATCGATTTTTACCATTTTTTAATACTTTTAATACCTTTTGAATACTAAAACATTATTTTTTAATATTAAAAAGGAGTATGATTTTAGGGAAAAACCTCAGTTAAAATCTGTAACCTTAATATTCATTATCCGTTGCTCAAACTGATCAGGGCAATGGGATTTGGCTTTTATCTTCATTTTATAAACATATATAGTACTGTCAGAATACTCTAAGATTTTGGCAATGGTTTCATTATCCGTAATACCCATTCTTATTAAGGCAAATATCCGAAGGTCGGTATTTAAGGTTTGATCCTTTACGGGCCATATCTGGTCCTTCTCATCGAACATACTGTTAAAGACCGTGATAAAATTGGGAAATAGCTGTGTAAAAATATGATCAAAATTAAAGTACATTTTTTCTCTTTCTTTTTTGATGTTTAGGTTATTTATTAAATCGTAAATAATCTCATTTCTATTAGCAGCGGGCTTTATTTTTAAAGAAAACTTTAAGTTTTCAAGTTTTGATATATAATCAGATATTATTTTAAAGAACTGCCCTAAATATTCAACATTAATCTTAGCATCCTTTATAAGTTGTCCGTTAATTTGGCTAAGCTGCAGGTTATCTGCACTGATCTTATGTTGCCTGTCCTTTATTTTTCTAAGTCGTTTAACAAGTATTAAGAAAACAAATAACCCCAATAATACTAATGCTGCTAACACAAGCAGGTAAACCCAGAATTTATTTTTTTGATGCTCTAAATGACCAAGCTTGGCTTCACTAATTAAAGGCAAAATTTTGCCTATTTGAAGTTTTCGTTGGCGTGCACCGTAAAAATCAGCATCGGCTTTAGCCAGCTTAATTAAATTATAAGCATCATCAATGTTTCCTTCCTGGTATAATAACTGCGCAAGGGTATAAAGTGACACGGTTTCTTTTGTTGACGATTTAATATCTGAAATAACCGCATGTATCATCAGGTCAAGCCCTTCTTTTCTCTCCGCGTTAGCTAAACATACGGCAGCTATAGAACTGGATGCCATGGAGCTTATGTGCATGGAGATGGGTTTATCATGATTTAATAGGTTTTCAAACTGGAACCGGCTCTCATTAAAGTTGTTATGCTGCATTTTTTGCAATCCAAGCAAATAGGTGCGGTTTATTTCTTCCTTACCACAAAACAATATGGCCGAATCCATATATTTATTAGCTGCCTGTACATAAACAGGGCTAAAGTGATTATCATCGCTGTAATTAGCAAGTTCATAATTACACCTGCTTAAAGATAAATAGTAGTCAACTTTGTTTTGGTTACTCAGCGCATTCAAATCAACGTTATGCAGGAGGTCTAACGTTTCCATAAACATTCCGGATGATAGCAGGATATAGGCCAGTTTAACATAGCCATAATGCTGTTGTGTTTTATTACCTGTTATTAGGCTAACAGCAATCATTTTATGTGCATAAACATAAGCCGAATCAGAATGATATGATTTATATTCATTATATAAATTGTTCAAAACATCAAACTGACCATCATAGTCTGTTTTTGATAATTTCGTTTGCTGGGCTTTTAAGCTTTTTATGCGTAATTCTTTATTCTTATCATATTCGCTTTTTTTGTTTATCTCACTTTTTAATTTATCTAACAAATCGCTGGTTGCATTTGAATATGCTGTAACGCTTATCAACGAAATAAAAATAATGAGTAAAAAATGTTTCATATTTTATGGTTAATTCTGGTTAGTAAATATTTACATTAACAAAAGCAATTACCCAGGCAGGTTACATGCTCTCTTAAATTCATAATTAAGTCATTACTAATTTAACTCATAAAAATCAAACAATCGTTGTAATAAGGAATTAACTTTTAAATTCTACTTTTTCCAAATCCCTATCCGGTGTTTGGATAACCTACTCGCGAAATATCCACCATCAACGCTTATTAAAAAATATTAAATAAGTAATTATAAATTTAATCATTATTGCTAAACTTATTTTAATAATTGGGGTCCGTAGCGCCTTTTTAGAGGACATTTATCCTGCTCAGCAAAAAAGTAACCTAATTCGGCTTTACTACTTCTCTTATACTTCATTTTGCATTTCTTAAGCTTTATAATACCCTGCTTTAAAAATTACGTTATATTAGTTATAGAAATCACCCCTGAATTTCTGTAAGAACTTCGTTACAAGAGGACAGTTCCTGATAGCAGCTTAGCTAAAAAATAGGAAACTAACTTATTTATTAGCTAATGCATGCTTTTTACTGAAGCAGCTTATAGTTAATTTAGCCTAATCAATTGAGCGTATTATGAACAAAAAGACAATTCTTGCATGTTGCCTGTCCGTTATTGCGGTGGGGGGACTACTATCATTCAAATTAATAAAGAATGAAGTAGAAAATGCCGGCTTAAAATTACCCGGGAACTTTAAAGCAAGTATAATTGCTGATAATTTAGGTAGTGCAAGGCACCTTGTTGCTACACCACAGGGTGATATTTTTGTACACCTTGGAGGACTCAAAAATGGGAAAGGCATTGTTGTTTTACATGACAATGGAGATAAAGCCGATGTAAAAACCACTTTTGGTACCTTTAGCGGTACGGGGATCAGCATTAAAAACGGATACCTGTATGCATCGTCTGACCAGGCTGTTTATCGTTATAAATTAAATAACAATAACGAAGTTGCTGATCCYGAACATCCTGAAACAGTAGTTAGTAATTTGGTTACTAAAAGAGCCCACAGACCCAAAGCCATAGCATTGGATAATGATGGAAATCTGTATGTGAACATAGGCGCATATTCAAATATTTGCAGCGAGTTAGATCCACAAAAAAAGGGATGCCCGATTTTGGATTCGGCAGGAGGTATCTGGAGGTTTAAAGCCGATAAGCTAAATCAAACCCAGGGCAATGGTATACGTTATGCAACCGGCTTACGCAACGTTGTAGGGCTTGATTGGAACCAGCAGAACAACCAGCTTTTTGTAATGCAGCATGGCCGCGATGCATTACATGATCTTTTCCCAAAACTTTATACCGTTCATCAATCTGCTATTTTACCGGCCGAATGTATGTACGCTCTTAAGGAAGGTGATAACGCCGGATGGCCATATATGTATTATGACGACGTAAAGCAAAAAAAGATGCAAGGCCCAGAATATGGTGGCGATGGCGTAAAAGAAGCTGATGCTAAGTATGCTGATCCTGTAGCTGCTTATCCTGGCCATTTGGCACCTGATGGCTTGCTGTTTTACACCGGTAACCAGTTCCCTGAAAAATATAAAAACGGGGCCTTTATAGCATTCCATGGATCATGGAACAGGGCACCCGAACCTCAGGCAGGATATTTTGTGGTTTTTCAACCTTTTAAAAATGGCAAGCCCGATGGTAAATGGGAAATATTTGCCGATGGTTTTGCAGGCACACCAGAGCAGGAAGCTTCAGGTCGTGCAGAACACCGCCCGTGCGGTCTTGCTCAGGCACAAGATGGATCACTTTATGTAAGTGACGACAACAAAGGAACTATTTATAAAATAAGCTATAAAAAATAATAAATGAAGATCAAAATAACCGTTTTATTGGTGGCATTATGCTCACTATCAATTACCAATTTACATGCTCAGGTAAAACGTAAACAAACACCGCGCAGCGGTGCAGTTTCAGCAACATCTGTTGCACGCGGAAAAATTGTATATACAAGTATATGCTTGCCCTGTCATATGGCAGATGGCGGAGGTGTACCAAACATGAATCCGCCTTTGGTTAAAACAAGTTATGTACTGGGAGATAAAACCACTTTAATCAAAATTGTATTAAATGGATTTAACGAAGATGTAGAAATAAACGGGCAGAGATATTCTAACTCCATGAGCTCACATGATGATTTAAAAGATCAACAAATTGCTGATGTTTTAACCTATGTGCGGAATAGTTTTGGCAATAAGGCAAGCGCTGTTAAAATTGCCGAGGTAGCAAAAGTGCGGGCAACGCTTAAAAAAAGTTAGGCGCGCATTTTCTTAATAATTATGCCTTAAGTAGTGTAAATATTAAATCGGGGAGTGTATGAGGCGAAGAAGATTTTTAATGGGCTTATCAGCCTTTATAAGCTTAAAAGCTTTCAGCAAACAACAACCTCCATTAATGGAGGTTGTTTATTTTCAGGACGACGGGGTAATCCCCAACAGTAAATATCCCTTAATAATTTACCGGAAGGCTTTTTCYGAAACCGGAAGTGAGGGTGCTTCCTGGCTTGAGGAAAGGTTTGCCAAAAACAACTGGAGTAATTCATGGCGTAACGGCGTTTACCCCTTTCATCACTACCATAGCATATCACATGAGGTTTTAGGTATATATTCGGGTTCGGCTACGTTGCATCTTGGAGGCGAAAAGGGAAAGAAATTAAAAGTTAATGCAGGCGATATTTTGATTATCCCAGCCGGTGTAGGGCATAAAAACCTGGGGGATAACGAAATGTTTGGCGTAGTTGGCGCTTATCCCAACGGCCATGAATGGGACCTGCTTAAAGGAGAACCGGGAGATAGGCCACTGGCTGATAAGCATATTGCCGCGGTTCCTTTTCCCGATACTGATCCGCTTCTTGGAAACGCAGGTGGGCTACTAAAAACATGGAAATAATACATTGCCCAGGTAAAAGAAAGGGGATTGTTGATTAAATACCGATCTTATTCGCATCAACAAATTTATGGATCGCTTTTAGCCATGTTATGGCTTCCTGATGAGCCTCACGGGCCGTGTCTAATATGGCATCCATCTGCCAGAAATAATGAGTTACTCCTGTAAACCTGCGAAAAGACACTTCTATACCCTGCCTCTGTAAACGTGCTGCATAATGTTCGGCTTCATCACGTAATGGGTCATGTTCGGCCGTGTAAATTAATGTTTGCGGTACATGCTTAACATGCCCGGTCAAAAATGGAGAGGCAAGTTCGTTAAAGGCTTCATCTAAATTACTAAGGTAGGTTTTCCAGGTCAACCGCATTATTTCGCCCGAGAGCAGATAACCCTTTTCATAAGTATGATATGAAGGTGTATCAAACCGGTAATGTAAGGCAGGGCATACGAGTATCTGGCCAAACAGCTGGAACTCTCTGACCTGGTCAACTAAGTGTACCAACCCTGCTGCAATATTTCCTCCGGCGTTATCTCCTCCAACAATTATCTTTTCGCTATCCATATCAAAATTAAACCCTTTTTCCTTGATCCAGTCAAGCACGGCCAGCCCCTGGTATAACGGAACCGGAAAATGGTACTCGGGCGCAAGGGCATAATCAACCGATATTACTACACAATCACTACCCTCAGCAAGCGTATCGCATATTGAATCACAGGTTTCCATATTGCCACCAATCCAATTACCACCATGAAAATAAACTAAAACCGGTTTCAACCCTGACGACCCGCCGCGGTATACTCTGAAATTAAAAGCCGGTACTTTATCAGGCGTAAGTTTAAACTCCATAACCGGTACACATCCCCCGGCAGAATAAGTAGCAATACGCGCAAAATCACTGATCAATGACCTGAATGCGGTAACATTTAACGGAAGCTTATGAACCTCATTAAATTTTGTATTGAGAAGCTCATTGATCACAGGATGCAATTGAACTTTATGTGACATTCAAAAAATAGGGAATAAATAAATAGGTTACTAAAAAGATAAAAGGGATACTGATCTAAAAATAAATCAGCATCCCTGGGTATTATATGGAAATTAGGGGCGGTAATTTGCTATACTCCATTTAACAATTAAGCTATTAACTTAAGCCGATTAAGATATTCTTTTATAACTTCTATTTCATCTATACTTAATTTGCTGTCAATAGCTTTGGCATTTTCAATGGCCTGTTCACTATTTCGTGCACCAACCAGCGCTATGGTTATACCGGGTTGCTCAAGGGTCCATAAAATAACCAATTGCCCTAATGTCAAATGTTTTTCATCGGCAATGGGTTTTATCAGATTAAGGAACTCACTGGTCCTTTTTAAATTTTCATCTTTAAAAAATGACACCTCTTTGCGGTGATCACCTTTTGAAAACTCATAGCCCGGTTTCATTTTACCGGTTAAAAGTCCCCTCTCTAATGGGCTGTAAGCCAGGATGGATTTATTGTGCTCCAGGCAATAAGGAATTAATTCTGATTCAATTGAACGTTTAACCATGCTATAAGGTACCTGATCAGATACAACCGCGACATATTTTTCGGCTTCGGCCATTTGTGCCGCGTCATAATTACAAACGCCCGCGTAACGCACTTTTCCCTGCTCAATTAACCGCGAAACAGCTTCCATACTTTCTGCTATCTGCGTTGTTGAATCGGGCCAGTGTATTTGGTACAGGTCAATGTAATCAGTCCCTAAGCGTTTTAAACTGTCTTCGCACTCTTTTATAATGCTTTCCTTACCCGCATACTTATAAATGTCAATATCTACCCCGTTGTTATTTTTACTGCTAAAGCCAAAATCACCTTTTTTAAGGTCCCAGCGCATTCCGTATTTAGTAAGGATCTGAAATTTGTCACGGGGCAGTCCTTTGATCGCTTCACCAACAATTTCCTCACTTGTACCCTGGCCGTAGATCGGGGCCGTATCAATAGATGTTACGCCGAGCGAATATGAAACCCTTATGGCATCAATAGCCTCTTTGCGTTCGGTACCACCCCACATCCAGCCACCGGCTGCCCATGCACCAAAAGTTACTTCGGAGAGTAATAAATCTGTATTTGCTAATTTCCGATACTTCATCATTCTTTTGTTTTTAATTACTTTTTTTGTTTATTATGCACCATACAACAAATTAAATCGTTTTATTAACTTTATACATTGTTGCAACAGCCACAAAGGAACAACAAAAGGTCATGAAGACCAATAACTTACCCAGTAATTAGTAACTCATTAATCAGTTAGCATGGCAGAAAGAAAACTAAGCTCCACCAATTACCATAACCAGTCATTCCTGGAGGAAAAATGCGCGCTTAATGAACTTATATATTTATTGAGTAAAAGATGGATGACTGAAGTACTGTTTAGTATTGAAGAGGGCAATACCCGTTTTACAAGTTTAAAGGAAGATTTGGAACATATAAGTGATCATATCCTGGCCGACAGGCTGAAATTTTTGGAACAGCATGAACTGATTCATAAAAGCATTGTACCGGGCAATCCTCCAAGAACTGAGTATACCTTAACTGGTAAAGGGACAGAACTTAGCCAGATATTAGAGGGTTTATGCCACTTCGCAGAAACCCAAATGCAATTTTGATATCTGGCATAATCAAACTTACAAGTATTAACTTCTACCTGTCAAAGCATACCCAAAGCAGCTAATTGATTTGTTAGTTAACATATTTTATTTATTAAAGTATCATTAACTTACTTTTATGGCAAAATATCGCAAAGGTATTCACCAATAAATCGTCATTTTTATAATAAATAAAAGACTATTATGAAGTTATCCCAACAATTAAGGCTGGTTTATTGTGCCTGCCTTTTAGTAGCCGCCGCTTCAACCGCTTTTGCTAAGGCGCCGGCCAAAAATTACTACCAATTAAAAATATATCATTATAAAACGCAGGAGCAGGAAAGTAAGATTGAGCATTACTTGCAGCAAGCATACATACCGGCATTGCATCGTGCAGGTGTTAAAAATATTGGGGTATTTAAACCAGTTACACAACAGGATACTGCCAAACTTATTTATGTTTTCACCCCGTTTTCTTCGTTGGATAAATTAGCCGGAATAAACGAGAAATTACAGGAAGATGCTCAATATCTGACTGATGGTAAAGATTATATTGATGCTGATTATAAGGATGCGCCATATAGCCGTATAGAGACCATTGTCTTGCAAGCTTTCCCAGGTATGCCAGCTCCTGCTGTTCCAAACCTTACCGCAGCTAAGGCCGACAGGGTTTATGAACTGCGCAGCTATGAGAGCGCTACTGAAAAATACAATTTTAACAAAGTAAGGATGTTTAACGTTGGTGATGAAATAGGGCTTTTTAAAAGATTAGGATTTAATGCCGTTTTTTATTCGGAAGTGATAGCCGGCAGCCACATGCCTAACCTAATGTATATGACAACTTTTAACAGTAAAGAAGACAGGGATAAACATTGGGAAGCATTTAGCAATGACGCGCAATGGAAAACACTTACTGCAAAAGCTGAATTCAAAAATAATGTTTCGCACGCGGATATTATTTTCCTACATCCTGCTGAGTA